>JAAUTN010000462.1 GCA_012031415.1 Leptolyngbyaceae cyanobacterium SM1_4_3
TGGCGTAGGCGGTTGACCGTTGACACAATTAGCAGTGACTGCTCATCTAGGATTGTCGCCAATTCTCAGTCTGTAGGCTAGGAATCCGATCGAACTCTCGTTGGTTTGCTGTAACCATGATCAAGTTATGTTGAAGGGCGGTCGCTGCAATTAAGACATCGTAAGCACCGATTGGTTGCCCTTGAGATTTGAGGGCAGCGCGGATTTGGGCAGTTTGTTCAGCATAGCTCCAGTTCACGAGGCGGAAGCAGTTCGCCTCGGTGAGATTCAAACGCTGGAAAATCAGGGCTTGCCTCGTAGGACAAGATAGACTCCGACCATTGAGCAGTGGAAACAGATGGTGGTTGAATCGTCTGACGTAATGTTTGTAGGATTAGGGTTTGCAATGGAATATTGGATTGCTCTGCTTGACGGAGCAGGTCTTGCTCAAGATCTGGTGGTAAGTCGATCGTGATTTGCATAACTTTATTTCCCCAAGGGTTATCGAATCTGACTGCTGCGTAGACTCCTACTGAACTTAGGAGCAAAAACATGATTAAACCATTGCCTAAATTCTTTGTGAAGTTTTCTAGTTCCTGAGACTTATAGCGGTGTGCAGTTTAATTAAGTACAGTAGCAGGCATGGGTAAACCAACTGCGTATATCGTCTAAGGTAATCTGCTCTAACCCTTGTGCAATAGCTTGATGTAAGGTTTCAGAGGTACGAGCTTCAGCCCCTCTGAGGAACTGCTTTAACTTCGACCACAAGTTTTCAATCGGATTGAAATCGGGTGAGTAAGGGACAGGTAAATGACCCGTGCCCCTACTGCCTCGATCGCCGCTGTCACCCCCGCCACTTTGTGAGCCGATAAGTTGTCCATGACAACCACAGCTCCAACCCACAAACAGGGACACAAAACGGTTTCAACAAACCATAGAAATAAATCTCCATGGGTTCCACCCTCAAAACTCAGACCCGTGAGAAATCCTGTAGCTAAGGTCATGACCCCGATAATGGAAACATTTTTACCTGTTGCTTTGGGTTGTGCTCCATACGCTCTTTGTCCTTTGAGCGCACGTCCATACCCCTTCACCATCGCCAGGTTAACCCCTGTTTCGTCTAAAAACACCAGATCGTGTGGGTTAATGTTGCCGATTAAGTTCCAATACTCTAGCCGTTGTTGCTGATGGCTATCGTCGTAAACTTCAGCCGCCTTGAGACTTTTTTTTTCGCGTTATCCCTAATTTT
The DNA here is from genome assembly GCA_012031415.1 of Leptolyngbyaceae cyanobacterium SM1_4_3. Classification (GTDB taxonomy): domain Bacteria; phylum Cyanobacteriota; class Cyanobacteriia; order Elainellales; family Elainellaceae; genus JAAUTN01. Next base: position 1,229 of record JAAUTN010000462.1, read on the forward strand.
TTCAGTGCCCGACTGATTGTACTTGGACTAACCTGAAGTTGAGTTTGTTGCTGTAGACGGCTTGCCAGTTCTACAAGCGTGGCATCGTTATCTGCTTGCAGCAATTGTTCCAGTACTTGTAGATGCTGCTGTTGTAAGGTTGGTTTGGGACCACCCACATAGGCTTTAGGAGCGATGCTATGGGTTTCACGTTCCTGCTTCAGCAGTCGTCGCACACAGTCTGGGCTGACAACAAAGCGGTCTGCTAATTGACGGATTGAGCCTTCACCGTTGTTGTAAAGCTCTACAATCTTTTGGCGCAAGTCACAGGAATAGGGTCTCATAGAAGCAGGGGAAATAAAGCAATCTGACTCTTACAAGTGTACTCAACAAACTCGCACACCGCTATATTTAAAATATTTCCATGAATGACGATCGCACCCTCAATCTACTTGGAGCCTTTGCCCTCGCCCTTGTCGATGCAATGGATTCTGTCATCGAAACCAATGTAGGCAGTGGTGAAACTCCCGCTGCCCTCGTCACTCTGGGCGCAGAACCAGGGTTGTCCATCAACGAATTGCGGCAAATTCTTCAGCTCTCCCATCCCGGAACCGTGCGGCTGGTCGATCGATTGGAGGCACAGGCGCTGGTGGAACGGCGATCGGGCACTGATGGCAGAACCCTAGCGTTATTCCTCACCGAGGCAGGTCAAGCCAAACGTGCCCAGATTCTAGCGGAACGGCGACAGCAGTTACAGCGAGCTATGACCACCCTGACGCCGACTGAATCTCAACAACTGACTCAGCTCTTAGAAAAAATGTTGACCACCCTCACGGCTACCGAGCGAGAGTACCTGACTATTTGCCGCCTGTGCGAGGAAGAAGTTTGTCCGGGCGATCGCTGCCCCGTCGAGCAACAATACCGTCAAATGGTGCACCCATGAATTCAATCATCATTGCTCTTAGCTATGCCTTTTGCTGGGGAGTCGGCATTACCCTGACCAAAATTGCCTTGACAGAAATTTCCCCCACCACCTTGCTAACGATTCAAGTGCTAGCCAGTGTCATCTTCTCTCAATTGCGTCTTACTGGAGCGATCGCAGATCCCTTTCCTGGAACCGTCTTAGACAGGGATTGCCGGAGTGTTTGAGCCAGGGTTGGCTTATATCATTGGCATTTTTGGAGTGGAAATGACTACTGCCAGCAATGCCACCCTCATCGGCTCCTCGGAATCATGCTGACGATTCTGTTCGCAGCGGTTGTTTTGAATGAACCCCTGACCCGCACGAAGCTACTCCTAGCAAGCATCAGTGTGGTGGGAATCGTGCTATTGATGCTGAACAATGCTGAAGGGGGCGGTCAATCCTCGCTCACCGGGGATTTGCTGGTTTTGCTCGGAACTCTGTTTGCTGTCTGCTACGTGCTAGTGAGCAAAAACAGATTAGCACCATTCAACCACTGCCACTGGTCGCCTCTCAGCAATTAGTAGGACTGATTGTCACCGTATTTGCTTCAGTGCCCTATCCCTGCTGAACTCTAACTACGAGGTGAGTGCCGCGAATATCTCATTGCCATTCTGGCTACTGGCGATCGGCTCTGGAGTCATGCAATATGCGATCGCCTTCCTGCTCTATCTCATCGCATTGCGAACCGTCCAAGCCAGCGATGCCGCTTTCTATGTCGCCCTGATTCCAGTCTTTGGGGTTGCCAGTGCGATCGTGCTGATTGGAGAACAACCCAGCCTGCTGCAATGGATCGGAGCCGCTTTGATCATCGGCTCATCCTACGCAGCAAACCAATTTTGTAGGAATTAGCAATTCTTGTGGGGTGGGCATCTGGCTCGCCAAGTTTGTTTAAGCGGGCAAGATGCCCACCCCACAAGAAACTGAACTGATCCCTACCAATTTTCCACCTGCGGGTCAGAATCCCGCCAGATCTCCAAATTCAGATCATTTAAATACACCAGCGCACTATTAATTTGCTGCGTCGTGCCATAGAGTTCCAGATCAAACCAACCATCTTCACGGGCATTTGCACTCAGCAGCGCCGCCGTAATATTCACCGTCAGATCGTACTGCGTGATCAGATTAGAAATAATTGGCTCCTGATGAAACTGCTTTGGAATCCGCAACTGGATATGAGTTTGTCCATGTCGTTCGTCGTTAGAAGAGGCGATCGCCCCCTGCCAATTCGTTGATTGCTCACTCATCCGCTTCTACTCCACATCTTTGATTTGGGTTTTGCGTTCCACAATCTCCTTCAACACCAACGTCACCACCGCCAATAGTGCCAACAGCACCGCCGCAGAATAGGCAGATGACGTTTGGTACTGCTTATACGCCTCCTCCACAAACAGCGGTAGGGTCTGGGTTTTGCCCGCGATATTGCCCGACACCACCGACACCGCCCCAAACTCCCCCATTGCCCGCGCATTCGTCAAAATTACCCCGTAGAGTAATCCCCAGCGAATATTGGGTAAGGTGACTCGCCAAAACGTCTGCCAGTCATTAGCTCCCAGCGTTTTTGCTGCCTCCTCCTGATCGATCCCTGCCTCCTCCATCACCGGAATCACCTCTCGCGCCACAAACGGCATGGTGACAAACGCCGTTGCCAACACCATGCTGGTACAGCAAAAATGATTCTAATATCGTTGGCTTGCAAAAACGGACCAAACCAGCCATTGCGTCCATACAGCAGCACGATCATCAACCCCGCTACTACCGGGGAGATGGCAAGGGCAAGTCAATAATGCTCAGGAGTAATGTGCGACCGGGAAATTGGTTGCGGGCGATCGCCCACGCTGCGCACAGCCCAAACACCGTATTTAACGGCACGGCAATCAGGGCGATCAGCAGGGTCAACTTGACGGCGAACAGAAAATCTCGCTCCACCAGGTTAGCGAAGAATGGTTGCACTCCCTGGCTAAAGGCTTGAACAAACACGTTTAGGGCTGGAATGAATAACACCAATCCTAGATAGCCAACCGCAATGCCAATCAAAACCCATTTGATCCAGGGGCGTTCTGCGGTTGGTGCTTTACCGGGTTGAATTGCCCTATCAGTGGTTTTGCTGAGGGGAGTGGTGTGGTCTACACTACTGGTCATAACGCCGCCCCCACGCTTGCAATAGATTGATTACCAACAGCATCAGCAACGAAATCATCAAGAGTACTGTCCCAATGACCGTTGCCCCAGCATAGTCATATTGCTCTAGCGTTGAAAGATCAAAACCGGAGCAATTAAATCTTGATAAGGAATATTTCCTGCAATAATCACTGTTGAACCGTATTCCCCCACAGCACGGGAAAAGCCCAACGCCACTCCCGTCAAAATGGCTGGAACCAGTGGCGGCAAAATCACTCGCCAAAACGTGTGCCAGCGCGACGCCCCCAAGCACCAACGCCGCTTCCTCCACTTCCTTCTCCATTTCCTGGAGCACGGGTTGTAGCGTTCGCACCACAAACGGTAGTGAGATAAAGATCATCGCCACTGCCAACCCCAAGCGAGTAAAGGAAATTTTGATGCCAAACGGGTCAAACAGTGACCCAATCCACCATTGTTGCTATAAACCGTTGCCAGGTTAGACCAGCAACAGAAGTGGGCAGGGCAAACGGTAAATCTACCGCCGCATCAATGATTCGCTTAAATGGGAAGTCGTAGCGGACGAGTACCCAGGCAATCAGCGTGCCAAACACCCCGTTGATCAAGGCGGCGACGAGGGAGGTGAGAAAGGTGATCTCATACGTGGAAAGGGCAACTTCATCGGTGGCGATCGCCCAAAATCGCGCCGGACCAACCGAACTCGCCCGCAATAACATCGCTACTACAGGCAGAAACAGCGTCAGGCTGAGATAACCCACACCATCTTCCAC
>JAAUTN010000463.1 GCA_012031415.1 Leptolyngbyaceae cyanobacterium SM1_4_3
ACAAGACTGCTATAACTGATCTGAAAACTGGGAACATAACCTCTTGAGTGGTTATCCTGAGACTGAGGAAGTTCTGGGTGTTGTCAATGCTGAAAATCGCTTATTCACTTGTGCTGGTTGGTTCGATGTTGCTGCCGTTTGCGGGGTGGGTTCAGCCTGCGATCGCCCAGGATTCCGAGGAGGATGAACCTCAGGTCGTGCCTGTGACAGGGTTCATCGGCGTTTGTGAGTTGAATACGCTGTCGGGACTTAGCTTTATTGACGAGGAGACTGGGGAAGTGCGGATTTTGGCAGACTACTGCCCGACTGAAACAGCCACTCGCCTTTCCTTGACTGAAGAAGGGGAAGAGTTTTGGCAAGCATTTTTGAGTGTTGCCAGTCCTAGCGCCGTTGAGTTTGCATCCCGGACAAACCGTCAGGAAGTAGCAAACTATGGCGCGACCGTGTGTGTCGTGATGGATGATGGGGCTACCCTTCAGGAAGTCCGTCAGCTTCAATTTGAGGGAGGGCTGCCCGCATCTTTCGATGCAGCGGTAAATGTTGCAGCCATCAACACCTACTGTCCAGAGTACCGTGCAGAAATCGGACGATAAGGAAAAGGAGACCCGATCTGCGACTTCTTTGAGAAGTCGCAGATCTGAGCGCTGCATTTTGACTTATTTCAGTGGCATTCCGGCTTAAGCCCCTTGTTCTACCAGGATTGATTCTGTGCAAGCTCAAATTGAACTGGCATTACACCTAACGCTATAGCCCAGAGGAATCACTTGGATTAACCGCGTCAGGTTCAGGTTCAACTATCATTTGCCCCGCCAGGGCATAAGCTAGCAGATAGGTAAAAGTCAAGCTGACAAATGCAATTTTGGCAATAAGGGCGGTTGGCGATCGCTTTGCTGCTATTTGCTTGGGGGGAGTTTGTACCCGCATAGATTTCGTTTACCTTTTCAGACGACTCAGGAACGGAACAAGTTTCCTGCCCTCTAGAAAACCATACTCAACCGTCTTTGCGCTTCTATCTCAAGGAAGTTCAGGGTTTAATGATTTTCGTCGTCAAAGTATTGCTTTAGGGCGATCGCCTGGGCCAATGGCATCTGCCCGTAGGTAAAAACGTAGGAAATGTCTGCGGGTAGCGATGGAACAAATTGCTCTAGCACATAGGGGCTTCCGTACACAACCAGCGCTTGCAACTGGTTGGTTTCGAGCAAAAATTGAAACCAATCCTGAGCCGTTTGAGTTTGCCCCGCGCTGCCTCGAAATGGATTGCCTCGAATGAACAGTTGCAGCAAGGCTGGGCGAGCAGGTGCAGCCAAGTCAAGCAAAGGTTTGGGGGTGTAGCGGTCAACGATTTCAGTTTGATAGCCTCGTGCCTGAGGAAGGGCGATCGCCGCTGTGTGTTTTCCTAAAAAATCGCAGTCCAGCGCATCATCTACCAAGATCAAATTTCTCAGTTCTCCAGTTTGGGTTGACTGATGCAGACGAGAGTTAGCAGGGTGATAAATCTGCATTGAGTCTCGCAGAATTTGAGCAACAGTGGCGATCGCCCCTGGCTGAGCTAACTGCCCAAGCTGAATAGGTGGCGAAGCGTGTTCCCAATCGTGAGAAGTACCGCCTTCTAAATTTGGAACACAGACTTTTTGCTTTGCCTGCCAAATTCGCTCAACCGAAGCTTGAATTCGCTCTAGAGCAATCCGCCCTGATTTGACTGCTTCGCATATTGCCTGAATTGCACCCGCCGGAGCGACAGGCATCATTAAAATATCTGCTCCCGCTTCAACGGCCAGTACGGGCGCTTCGTTGGCTCCATAGCGGTTGGCGATCGCCCCCATCACCAGCGCATCAGTGACAATTAACCCATCAAAGCCCAATCGTTGCCGTAACTCTCCAGTCAAAATTCGGTGAGATAGGGTTGCTGGATATTTCTTATCCAGTGTCGGAATTTGTAGATGAGCGCTCATCACCGCATCTACTCCAGCGCGATCGCCCGTTCAAAAGGTGGCAATTCCACCTCAACCAATCGCTGTTGTGCATGAGCCAAAACAGGCAGATCCAGGTGAGAATCCGTTGCCGTATCGCCATGACCGGGAAAGTGTTTAGCTGCCGTCAAAACCGGATGTCGCTGTGCGCCGCGAAGAAACCCGATCGCTAGCTGACTGACGACATCTGGCGTTTCCCCGAATGCCCGCACGTTAATTACCGGGTTTTGGGGATTGTTATTCACATCCACTACTGGAGCCAACACCCAATTGATACCGATTGCAAGCGCCTCCTCAGCCGTGAATGCGCCCATTTGCTCGGCGTAAAACTCAGCTTTTGCAGGATTGTGTTGAGCGATCGCCGCAATTGCCAGCGGTGGCGGAAACCAGGTCGCACCCGCAAACCGCTGTCCCACGCCTTCTTCAATGTCTGCTGCAATCAGCAGCGGAATTTTTGCCCATTCTTGCAGTTGGTGCGATCGCAATCCCAACTCAGCCGCACTGCCGCCCAGCAAAATCACTCCGCCCACCGCTAAATCTTCTAGCCAATGGCGCAAAGTTGCTGCTGGAGGTTCCCAAGCAGGATAGCGAATTTGATGATCAAACAGGTGCCCAGAAGCGCGAACAACCACCATCTGAGCTACCCATTCCGGCAAAGACAAGGTTTTCCAGTCGGGCAACGTAGACACGCTTATTGCTTAGCTCTCCGTTCGTCGTCATTCACTGCTTCGTCAAAGCCATCTTCGTCAAAGCCATCTTCGTCGAGATCTTCCTCGTCGAGATCTTCTTCGTCAAAATCCTCTTCGTCAAAATCCTCAACGGAGTTATGCTCAACCGGAGCATCTTCAGTGGAGTCCTCCAGGGGAAACTCCTTACGCTCCTGGCTGAGCCGATTGAGCAGCGACAAGACCTGAGTCCCCTGCTCAATCGAACGATCTTCCACAAACACAACCTCTGGCGTTCTTCGCAGCCGCATTCGCTGACCTAACTCACTGCGAACAAACCCTGTTGCAGACTTTAGCCCCGCCATCGTTGCAGCCCTGGCTTCATCACTGCCATAGATGCTGACAAAAATTTTGGCGTGCTGCAAGTCACCCGACACATTTACATTGGTGACACTGACCATACCCGTTCCAACTCGGTCATCTTTAATGCCAGACATCAACAATTGGCTGACCTCTCGCTTGATCAACTCAGACACACGGGCAACACGACGACTGGTAGCCATAGAACCTATCTCTAGCGTTTACAGAGGGTCTAAGGTTGATTTGTCGTGAAGACAAATAACCTTAGACCCTAACCTATTCCCAACATAGCGCGTAGAGTAAACCCAATGAAGGTGACGGCTGCGACGAGAAAAATGCTGGTGGCGATCGCTGTCGAAGGACGCTTGAACAAAGGCAGCAGCGGGCTAGCCAGCGTCAGTAAGATGCCCAGCGATATCGTGACAAGAAAGCGAGGATAGCGGGAAATGTTGTTCCAAAACTCTTGCATGATTCCTAGCCTAAATAACGCCCTTGCAGAAAGTTGAAGATATTAAAGAGGTAACTCAGCGCCAGCCAAGCCTAGACGCTCTTCAATATTGTACGAGTTTCACCGCGCGTTCATTCATAACGCGCCCTTTTCGACTTAATCACTTCAATAACATCGTCATGTTTCTGCCCTTCGATAACATCCTTAAGATGGATTTGCCCATTATTGTACTGAACGTGGATACGCCAACCTGAAACTTTATCAATGTCAGCGCGATAGATTGCTTGCTTCACACCCTTTACTTTATGCAGCCTCGTTCTTGGAAACCTTCTTGTTCTGTGGCACTCGTTATCTTCAAGTTCGGCTAGAGCTTCGAGAAAACTAACCTTTAGCTCATCATTTGGCAAAATCTTCATAGCCTGGTGAATGATGCCGTATTCATCACAAAGAGTCAAAGTTTGCGCCATGAATGAACTTAATAAATTTGGGTGGCTTTTCGCTCAAAGTGAGGCAATTCTTGATACAGGGACTCTGCTATAGCTTCGTATGATTGGTCAAGTTCACGAAGGTTAACTACTCGAAAAAGAGTAAAGATGTTCTGCCCAAAAATTGGATCTTCGTCAATTGCCAAAATTACCCTTAATGTCTGCGAAACCCTTAGGATATACAGTGAAGATTCATAGCCGTTGAGATTCAACAATCGAGACGGGCGATGCAAATCTGGACAGTTCTCTGCTTCTTGGGCTGAAAAATGGCTAGCGCAATCGTTAATCTTGCTAATTACTGCGGCTTTTTCGATCTCACGAAGCCCATGAAGATCCTGCTCAAAGTTCTTTGTTGACTCAATTAGAATATCCACGTCATATCCCGCCAGTTTGAATTTAGCTATTTGCTCTAAGCCTTCAGCATAGCAACAAGATCCTATCCCCTAAACACTATGCAAAGTCAAACACAACTCGAACTAGGCAAAGAATATCCGCCCGCAAATGAAGCGGAGTTGATTCGAGAGATTGAACTGATTAGCTTGAAATTGCTGGAGCAAGACTATCCGGCAAATCTGCGTCCAGCAAGACGAGATGCTCATGCCAAGCATCATGGATGCGTTAAGGCAGAATTCATCGTCGCGGATGACTTGCCTGATGAATTGCGCGTCGGCATTTTCAAGGAACCGCGCCGCTTTCCTGCCTGGGTGCGCTTTTCTAATGGAGCCAGACAGCCCCAGCCTGACTCAAAAGGCGACACTCGCGGTGTTGCGATTAAGCTGCTGGGTGTGGAAGGTGAGAAGGTATTGGAAGCGGAGAAACACGAGCAAACTCAGGACTTTACCCTGGTGAATCATCCGGTTTTCGCGATTCGCAATGCTCAAGATTATTTGGAATTGTTTAACCTGCGAAAGAAAGGTGAGAAGCAAATTATCCGCTTCTTTTTTAATGGCATCAATCCGCTGAAGTGGCGCTTACATGAGTTTGGTATTTCCAGAGCGATTAACAAGAAGAAAATTCCCAATCCCCTAACGATTCAATATTGGAGTATGGTGCCTTACCAGTGGATCCAAAGCTGCTCGGTTTTCGGTGAAGCCGACGGGGATAGATGAATGGCGCCAGAGGTCGATCGCACCTCAATCACTACTT
>JAAUTN010000464.1 GCA_012031415.1 Leptolyngbyaceae cyanobacterium SM1_4_3
CAAGAATCGATAGAGACTTGCCTTATTGAGAATAGTAAGCCACTTCCATGTCAATAGCGCCAAGCTGTTGACATAGGTGAGAACGAAAAAATGAAGCTTTCAGCCACGTCCGGTATCGCCCGAAAGCCAATGCACACTTTGGATGCAATTTTCTTGCGCTTACCCTGGTATCACAACTCCTCATAAGCGAACGGCTCAAATCAGCGGCGGCAGATAACCCCGAACCCAACACCAGTGACTTTCGTCCGTCCGCTGCATTTGAATTGTTAGGTTGCCGTCGCTAATCAGTCGATCGAATTATTGTACGTTTTTATACCGAACGCAACTTTGATTTACAAATAAGGCATCGAACGTCACTTTTTAAGATATAATCACATACCCAGAACACTTGTACAACAAGCTCTTGAAACTTTGATGAACTCTCATCTTACCGCTCTAAATGCTTTACGCTTGCCCCAAAGAAGGAGCAAAGAGTTTGTGGCAGTTTCGTTGTTTTCAGGCGGTGGGGGATTAGATCTAGGCTTATCACTAGCAGGATTTGATTTTAGATATGCAAATGATGAAGTTCAGTATTATTGCGATACCATTTCCTATAACTTCCTAGACTGCATAACAGAAGCTAAAGATGTCAGAGATTTGAAAGGGCAAGAAATTAAAGAGCTTATTAAGGCAGAGAGAATAAGCCTTATAGCGGGAGGTCCACCGTGTCAAGCCTTCAGTATTTTAGGCAAGAGAGGCTCATTTTCAGACTTGCGAGGACAACTTGTTTTTGATTATATCCGTCTTATTAATGAATTGGAGCCAGAAGCATTTGTCTTTGAAAATGTTCCAGGATTATTAACTCTTAATGGCGGTGAGGATTGGGAAAAACTCTATTACCATTTTCAAGTTGAAACTGGATACGACATCTACACTTCTACTCTAAATTCTGCTGATTATGGAGTTCCACAAATCAGAAAAAGAGTATTTGTGGTGGGTTTCCGTCAGCCTATTAAATTTGCATTTCCTAATCCTGAATATAGAGATCCATCAAGTTTAGATTTGCTCAACCAGCACTTACCAGACTGGATACCTGCAAAATTTGCTCTAGAAAACGTTGATGGTTTACCAAACCATGACATTCGTATTCATGGGGATAGGGTACGCACTCGGTATGAGCAGATTCCTCAAGGTGGAAGAGACAAAGTAGACCATACAGATAGAATCGATCCAGAAAGACCTTCAGGAACAGTATTAGTTGGTTCTAAAGCTGGAGGGGGTAGACCTCATATCCATCCATATCTGCCCCGACATATTACTGTTAGAGAGGCGGCACGTCTTCAATCATTTCCAGATTGGTACAAATTTTTAGGAACCTCAACAGCACAGTATAGGCAGGTTGGTAATGCTGTGCCTCCATTGCTTGCCCTTGCAGTCGGAAAATCTATTAAGACTACCCTGAAAACCCTGAAGAAAAAGGAGTTAGTGTTTTGACACTCCCCTATCCAGGATATTCTTGGTCGTTCAATCATCATATGGGAAGAGTAAACTCAAGGGAAGTTTTTGCTCTTCTTGAATCGGCATATCGGTTCAGGCAATATCCTAACTACCGAGCATTAGTTAACCAAGCTCTAGTCGCTGAAGAGATTTTCACCCCAAATGTTAGAGCAGATTCTGGTCAAGTAGATGCTTGGCGCGATTATCAGCAGATTTTGCCTGATTTAGGTCTAATCTACTCGACAAGATATATTAAACAGCCACAATTAACGCCAATCGGGTTAATGTATATCGATGGTACGATTGGCTACTCTGAACTTTTTTCTACTCAAGTTCTTACTTACCAATACCCAAATGGACATAAGACAGATATATCTCCTGCGGTAAGGGGAGAACTATCACAAGCGGGAATCAGCATTCCAGCAAATCGAACGGAGTTGGATGTCAATTCAGGAATTTTGATAAAACCAGGAGTGTTGATTCTACAAGTTCTGATTGAACTGTATCGACAGGGTTCTTCTCCAACCCTAGATACCCGTGAGTGTCTGCTAGCACTCGTGCCAACGATCCGTAATAGCGATTGGCAAGAGGCTTACACAAGATTATTGCAACTGAGACAGACAAGTGATACATCCGATGCAGATAAGCGAAGACTGCGAGATGTTCAAGAGTGGTTTCAGTTTTTAGGTCAAGGTGATTTTGCTATTAAAGAAGGCAATAGAATCTCTTTGTCATCCACAGCATTAGCAGAAGTTGAGCAGTTTCAAACCATCTTAGATTTTCATACTGATCCAGCAACTTTTTGGATACCACAGAGTTCGGTTGAGCTTGAAAATGCTTTAGCTTGGTATGGGTTCTTTGGTAGTCCAAGCATTGAATCTCAATGGATAACACCAGATGAGTTACGTAGCCAGGAATATCTCTCAGAGAACTACCCTGATCATGAGTTGCTTGATGAAATTGATAGTCCTCCTGAAGTTGCAGAAGTGTCAGAAATTAATCTCAGACCCTTCTCACCAAGTATTCCTGAAGTAGTTGATATAGATGTCACTGTTAATGTTGAAAGTTTAGTTCAAGGTCGATTACGATTGCGTGATAAAACGCGCCAACATCAAGAAATTGTTGCGCGACTTGCGACTAGACTGACAGAACTCTCTTACAATGTAGCAGATGATCCAAACTCAGTTGATCTACTTGCTGAGAAGGATGGTTTTGAAACGATTTTCGAGATTAAGACCATCAATCGTCGAAATTTTCAACCACGTATTCGGCTAGGTGTAGGGCAACTATCGGAGTATCGATACAGACGGCAACTTCAAACTCAAGTAAGACCAAATTCTATTTTGGTTCTCGGTAATACTCTTCAGCTTCCAACATGGGCACCCGACTACTTCTCGTTTGATGTAAATATTGGACTCCTATGTTCCACAGCAGATTCGTTTTTAGCGTTAACCGATGGAGCAGTTGAGCTTGAGGTTCAAAATGCAAGTTGATAGCTGTTTTATTTAAATCTACTGTCCTCATCAACAATTTCTATGTACTGTCCTAACCGATAACTTAGGCAACCTAACGTTCGTGGTCAGCGGCTGCAAGTAGCTCTAAACTCAGCACTAGCGGCTTGCAACAGTCCGCTGCACCACGGTTGTTATGCGGCGATCGCTGCAAGTTAGACTTGCCGAGTACGTAGCAACTCGGCGTAGGCTGTCGCTGTGTCTTTCATTCTTTGATACTCTGCCCTAACCACTTTGTACTGACTATCAATACCTACATTTCCATCGAGCAGTAGGTCTGGATTATACCCTACGATTTTATTACCAATCAATGCCTCTCTGATAAAGCGAACATACACATCTTGTAAATCTTCTGCTTTACTCAGTAAATTCTCAACCTGAAACAAAGCTCGTTCATAAATTTCCTGTTGGCTAGCATAAAAATCTGATGTGGCTACCAAATCAAGAAGATCACTAATTTTTTGCCACTGTTCTCTTAAATTCAAAATCTCTAGTTCAAGTTGAAGATGCTCCTTGATAAGTGATGCTAGCTCTTGGGCTGCTTTAAGATTTGCCTTATTTTGAGCATTAATTTTCTTCCGACCTGGAATATGAATAGATTGAAGATCATGCCACGAGTAGATGTATTGAACATCACCTTCTGGTGTCAGTTTTGGAAAGACAACTCGAACTCTTTGCTTCTCGTTAATCTCATAAAACACACCCAACTTGCCTAACGGCAAATCTGAATAACGAGTATCAGCCTCATCAACTTCTAAAACAACACAATTTTTGATTTTTCTAATTTTTTGGGTTGGGTAAAGGACAAACCAGTACACTCCACCTAAAGTAATAAGAATAAGTAAGATCCCTGTAATCATGAGAATTGGTTATGGGGTTCGTACAACCGTCTACAAACACAAACCTATCACTGATCGCTCCATAACTAACCTCAAAGCACGACCTCAACGAAAATCTCACGCTAGCTAGTCCTTGAACACTAACAAAGAATGTTTCGGTTGTGCCTACACCAATAACCTAAGCCGCATAACGTTCTGCTTCACCCGCCGCAAATAACCTCGAATGTGGAACAGATAGCCTGTCAACGGTCGGGTGCAAGCGGATTGTTATGCGGCTACAATGTCTACCAATTCACCCGAAGAACAAGGCTCAGGAATCGATTCACCTCTTTCACGTAAGCCTTCAAGATGAAACTCAACTGCCTCTTTGACAAGTTCTAGAGCCTCTTCGCGTGTTTCGCCAACCGCCACACAACCTGGCAAGTCTGGGATATACGCGCCATAACTTGTCTCTCCTTTCTCAATAACAACCATGTATCGCAATTTCTGACTCATGTCACTTCAATCCAGCTTGCTTAAGAATACTGTTCAATGTACCAGGAGGAATATCAACACTTAGCTTACCTGACACTGTTACTGTACCTGGTTTACTGGGATGGTGAAACTGTCTATGACTTCCTCGCATCCGCACTTGATACCATCCATCCTCATCTAAAAGCTTAATCAGTTCTTTAACTTTCATTCATGGATTCGATATTACTCTGACGAAAACCTAATTAGGCTGAAAAGTGATTTGATCAGAATGTATTACACCCATCGTGCCACAGATATCAGTGTAATACCAATCACCTATTGAACCGTAGATGTTAATCGTTGTACGTTCCCGAATTGAACATAGGAAATTGCCATTCGGGGACTGCCTGACATTTGATGGAGGGTCAAAAACGATGGCTACCTCCGCCTGAGAAATTTGAGGTGTAGGTTGCGTAGGTGCTGGCACAGATACAGATTGTGGGGGGGTAGGTGTGGGGGTAACTTCAGGCTCTTGCTCTGGAACGGGCGAACACGATTCTGATGGCAGGTCGAAAAAACACCTGACTTCTGGTGTAGCAAAAGCACCTATTGCTGCAATCAAACCTAGTCCGCCCAGAATTACACCAGCTTTGTCCCAAACATTGCTCATAATTTGGCTCGCACACCAACCTGCGGCATAACGGTCATGTTCAGCGGCGGTGACAACCTTCGCATCACTAGAAGGAGCTTGTACCCGTCCGCTGCAACATGGTTGTTAGCCTGCTTTTACT
>JAAUTN010000086.1 GCA_012031415.1 Leptolyngbyaceae cyanobacterium SM1_4_3
CTGCACCAAAGACGGCATATCCAGGCGCAACTCGAATGCCGCCGATGCTGGCATGGGGGTTTCGATTTCGCTTAGCTCTAATGACTGAGGGTTGAGACGGGCGAGATGTTGAATGCCGTCTTCGGTGTAGGTGCAAATCAAGCTGTCGCGGTCAAAGCCGTAGGTGAACATCCCAAAAACCCACTGGGGTAAGCCAAATTCGGCGGCTTTTTTACACAGCGGCTCAACCTGCCCGTTTTGCCAGCGCCCCTGCCAGCGATAGAGATTCCACCAGTTGGTGCGATCGCTAACAAAATAAAGCACTCCGTCGGGCGACCATTCGGGCTGAAAAACGGATTCGGTGAGTCCACCTGCGATTAAGTGGCGATCGCCCAATTCCCCGTTCTCTTTCACCTCAGCCACCCATAGCTCGGTGCCATCCCAGGGCATATTCGGGTGATTCCAGGTCAACCAGGCAAGCTGCGAACCGTCTGGGCTAAGGCGGGGTGACGAATAGAAATCGTTGCCTGAAACCAGCACGTCTCCTGGCGTTGGGGAATCAGCAGACAAACTCACTGCCACAACGGTGTTAACTGCCTCTCGCTCGGAAGCCGTGTGGTCTTCTCGAATGCAAATCAACCGATTTCGCTGGCGATCGATCACCGCGTCGGCATAGCGCAAGTTGGCTTCTGGGGTAAGCGGTTGCGGTTCACCTCCTACAGGCTGGCGATAAAGCCGCTGGTCGGCAAAGTTGGAGAAATACACGGTTTTGTCTGCCACAATGTATGACCCACCGCCATATTCATGCACGCGAGTCCGCACATTAAACCCGGCTGGGATAATGTCTGTTGTGCTGCCATCAGGAGTACGGCGCACAACCACCGATCGCCCCCCCTCTAACGGGCGACCTTCACTCCAATAAATGTCGTCGCCGTCTAGCCTGATTTCACCTAATCGGATGGTTCCTTGCACGATCAGGTCTGAGGTGATGGGCGATTTCCAGGAGCCATAGGGGGCAAGTGAGTCAGTCATGGGTAGCTGTGAAATAAGAAGATCTCTAGCTTGAGCATAGTTGCTTCTCGCTGATCTGATCTAGGGAAAAGGGGCGATCAGTTGAAGGGGCGATCGCCTGGGCTTGTTAACACCTTCACAAGGATTGCAGGAAGCCGAGAAGGCTATTAAACGAAGGACAGCGATCAGAGCAAAGCTCTAAATTCAACATTTCTGCTAATTCAACATTCATGTTTGTACTGTAACGGGGCTTTCTATTTTCACCAATTGACAATCTTATCAATTGCTCTTTCGGTTTGATAATTAAGTGAGGATTTGCCTTTGCTTCACCTTTGCCGCGTCCAATATGCCTTACAACCTCTGGATCAGACCAAAACCAAGCTTCTAATTCTTCAACTGGAATGCAAATGTGTTTATAAATATCTTTAACCTCAGAGGCAGCAGCCTCTAAAGCCTCCCGCAGTTTTGCTTCATCGTTAAGAGAGTTATTCTGCGGATTACGATCTAAATCATGAAGAACGACAAAAGCGTTACAACCTTCTTTAGACATGGCTTTAAGTTTTGCTGATAGCTTTCTCCTTAAAGTGCTGCATCCTTTAGATGCCCACGGTTTTGTTCTAGCATTTGTACCAAGTACGCGGTGTACAATTTTCCGAACTGTATCGCAGTCCGTATCATCTTCAGCAATTAAAGCTATCAAGTGACTACTCATCGAGGATACCACTGTAAAGCCAGTCGCCTAAGTCCCCTTCTTCACAAAGATATTCAACGACTTTATGGATCTCTTCCTCTCGTAACTTTCGAACAGTTGTCCGCCCATGATTTCGATAAACTAAATTAATTTTTTCTGGGCTAGTCCATGCCACTACCTGTGGAGAATGGGTAGAGAGAATTAAATTCTCTTCAAATGTGTATGTTTCAATTTCATTCAGTAACTTTGCTAGCATTCCAGGATGAATTTGCGTCTCAGGCTCTTCAATTATTGTCGTTGCATTAGGATATGAAGCAATTATTTCTATAAGAATCGATAAAGTCCGTAGTGTTCCATCAGAGAGCAGTCCAATATTGACTCCGTCTAACAACACTGAAGAAACATATTCTTCACCTTCATCTTCGCTCTTTTCTCTATATCCCTCACTTAAAACAAATTTTTGTATAGTTATTTTATTCCCAAGTCCAATTCGCTGACAAACACTTTCAAGTTCATCAAGTTCTCCTATCTCCAAACGGCGAATTATTTTACGTGCTAGGCTATCCGCCAATCCAAAACCACCTGGAGAAATGCCTTTGTTTGACACCCGGAGAAGAGACGGGCGCCGCCTAGATGTTTGACGGATAGGAGTCTTGCCAAGAAGACGGACTCCTCTTAGAACAGCGTAAACCCATTGCATCTCGTTAGGTAGTTTTAGTCGTGAGTCTTCCGGAAGATGAGCCTGTCGAAGCGAGCTAGTATTACCAAGAATAGTAATAGTAGGATCGCTATTACTGTTGAAAGTTGTTACCCCAGTTTTAGTAGTCCATAAGATTTCCTGATCTCCATCAACATATTGGCAACAATCATTCCACGAAAACTGGCTTTCCTCCGAGTTCTCGTTTGTAGACTCGTCTAGATCCGAGTCGTCAGTAGAACTAGGTATAAATATAAGCTCATACCTGTATTTAAGCTGACGCTCGGTTGGTGTTGAAATTTCAATATCTAATATTTTTGGAATGCTATCACTATCCAGTAGGCGAAATCGACTGAGCCTACCGATAGCCCGCGACGAGATAGCTTCAAAACCTTCAAGAATAGCTGATTTACCAGCCCCATTTCGCCCAACTAATACTCCAACGCGGTCAAGGAGGGACACGGAAACCTGACTGCCCAGGGCAGTCCAACCGTCAAGAGTAAAGGACAAGAGCCGAGGCTGACTTGTATTGGGCAAAATGTAGTTTTCCCTTCCATATTGAGCATCTCAGTAAATCTTACCTGATGGTATCTATGTTTTCTGCTCAATCTCGTCAAAATGGAGCCAATTCTCTCAAGTTTGACTGTCTCAAAACTGCCTAACAAGCGTGCTGCACGGAACGTTTAACAATATTGGTTGAGTGGTAAAAGCTATCTGAGTCTGGCGAGCGCGACCGTTAGGCTGCTTAAACTATCTACTTGATCAGTTAGTGCTTGTCAATAAAAGAACTAGGATCCAGTCAATCTTGCTGCTAAGAACTTAAGCTAGTGCGATCGCCACCTTGTAGGGTGTGTCATGACGCACCTTTGATTGTGCATAGCTGCAACCAGATCAATCGTTAAACTGCCTAGATTATAATTTTTCTAGTTTGAGCTATTAGAGAGGTTAAATGCTAGTAAGTGTTGAAGGAGTTTACCGCAATGGTCGTATAGAACTCACAAAAAATCCTAATGATATACCTGAAGGAACTTCGGTAATTGTTACTTTTGTCAAATCAAATGAGATTGACCTTGAATCTCAAGGAATCGACAAAGTGCGATCGCCACCTTGTAGGGTGCGTCATGACGCACCTTTGATTATGCACAGCCACAACCAGAGCAATTGTTCAGCATTTTACGTAGCGAGAGCGACCAATGCTCAGAATGCGAATTTAGTGTTTAGGTATACTAGGGCTAGATACCTTAGTTTGCCAGGGAACCTTGAACACATGACAAACCGTGAGCAATTGATTCAGGAACTCGAACAAGCTCCCGATGAACTAGTACAGGTAATGCTGGATTTTTTACATCGGGTTAAAGCAATACGCAAGCACCATCCTCTCGCAAAATTTGTAGGAATTTTAAGTGATTCAGAGGCGGAAGAGCTACAGCAAACAATTGCAGCAGAATGTCGGCAGGTGGATCTGAATGAGTGGTGAGATTGCGCTTGATACCTCTGCTGCGGTTCGTTTTTTGAATGGGGATGCGACAATTACAGAAAAGATACTGGCTTTACCAGAAGTAACTTTGCCAATGGTTGTGGTTGGAGAGTTGTTATTTGGTGCAGAAAACTCAACACGTCCGTTACAGAACTTGCCGCGATATCTGGAATTTATATCGGCTTGTAGAGCGGTGTCATTAGGGAGAGAAACAGCAACAATATACGCCCAAACACGGTTAGCGTTGAAGCGCAAAGGGCGACCTATTCCAATGAATGATGTGTGGATCGCTGCTCAATGTCTAGAACATGGTTGGGTATTAGTCACTGATGATACTGATTTTGATTATGTGGATGGATTGGTATTGGAGCATTGGTAGCGGTGCGTCATGACACACCTTTGATTATGCCCCGCCACAACCAGAGCAATTGTTCAGCGTTTTATGTGGCGATCGCCCTCCCACCCGAACTCCAGCCAGCCTACCTAAAAGTCAACTAAAACCATAGCGTCATGATGTCAGAAACTTCTGAATGGATGTCAGAAACTTCTGAATGGATGTCAGAAACTTCTGAATGGATGTCAGAAACTTCTGAATGGATGTCAGAAACTTCTGAATGGATGTCGGGAACTTCTGAATGGATGTCAGAAACTTTTGCAGTGACAACGATTCAGGATGTTGGACTCTGGCTAGCAACGCTGAGAAGGCTCTGCCTCGTTTTGCTCGTGTTTGTTTGCTGTGGGGAGGGGGGCGATCGCACAAACAGGAATTACGGCATAAAATCAAAGCATGGTTTCCATGCAACAGATATGTTAGAAACGCTTTGGGCGACCGTTCGGCAAGGAAAAATTGAGCTACTGGAGTCGGCAGAACTACCGGAAGGGGTAAGGGTTCTGGTGACAGTTTTACCTGACGATGAGGCTGAATTTTGGCTGAAAGCAAGCCAAACCTCTCTTGATACAGTTTGGGACAACACTGAGGATGATGTGTATGCCCAGCTACTCCAAGCATGACGTTATTTTAGTGCGCTATCCCTTCTCAGATTTGTCGAGTTCAAAGGTAAGTGCGATCGCACCTTGTAGGGTGCGTCACGACGCACCTTCAATTATGTATAGCCACAACCAGAGCAATTGTTAAACACTCAAACCTTACAAACGGGTGCGCTTGCTTAGCAGCAACATCCCCTACTTTAGGCGATCGCTTCTGATATGCGTTTCGAGCAGGAGCTATAGGCTAAGATCGAATAGATTCCTGCTATTGGATAGCTGATATGGCAACCGCAGCGCGTGTTATTCATAGTGACCCTGACATCCTGGGAGGAACCCCTGTTTTTGTTGGAACTCGTGTGCCAGTAAAGACGTTGCTCGATTATCTCGAAGCGGGCGATTCACTCGATGAATTCCTGGATCATTTTCCCAGTGTTCAGCGTGAGCAGGCGATCGCAGCGCTTGAGTTAGCAAAGGAAATGCTGATAGCCTATGCGAATCCTGCTGGATGAATTTTTGTGCGTGTTTGATGTGGGGAGGTGGGGGGCGATCGCCTTCAGCACATTGGGATGAAAAAGCTCATAACAAACCAGTAAAATTTTTGAAGAATCTAGACAGTTTTTCTGGCGAGAGGCTAGTATGCAAAAAAATTAGTCAACCTAACTCTTAAATTTTCCAAATAGACAGAAGTTATGCTATCGCAGCATAACCTTCCCAAGATAATTGAATGACCGCGCTAATTGTAGAGATACGTCGTAAATTTGCTGAAGAGCAATTTGAGTTTTCTAAACACGCTGTTGACCAGTCCATCTTGCGACAAATCCGAGTTCAAGAAATTAGGGAGGCAATTGCGAACGGTCAAGTCATTGAGGACTAACCAAAAGACAAGTATGAACCGAGTTGCCTGATTTGCGGTCTAACCCAAGCCCAACGTCCTGTTCATGTTCAATGTAGTTATCCCTCTCGTTCACTCATCAAAATCATTACGGTGTACGAGCCTGATCCTCAGCGGTGGAATGACGACTTTACTCAAAGGAGATTTAGCGACGATGACAACTAACTGGCAAGAGACGTTGGTTGAGAAGCAGGTGACATACGCCTTAAATTTGAATGGTCAAATTGTTTTGATTGAGAACGTGCCTGCCCGTGTAAATGAAGAAACAGGTGAGCAGTTTTTCTCTCCATCCACTGTAGAACGTTTGCAACAGACAATTTTAGATAAAGAAGAACCTGATCATTTTGTTCAGGTTCCCGTATACGACTATTCAACAAGTCAGTAACTTTTGTAGTGACAACGGCTCAGGATGTTGGACTTTGGCTAGCAATGCTAAGAAGGTTCTGTCTTGTTTTGCTCGTGTTTGTCTAGTGTGGGGAGGTGGGGGCGATCGCACTAGACTAGAAAGGAGGATGTTTGAAAAGTCTCTTTAGCTACGTTGCTATCTTTCAAGATCTTCCTGAATCCCTGTTGAAAAGGGGAACTTTGAGCTTTCTGAGGTGAACAATGAATGCACAACTCATGATTCAGCCTTCCTCTTTTATTGACGCTGGCATTCAAATAAAGCCGATTCGAGGGTTATTCCTATTCAAATTTAGCGATGATCTGCAAGCCCGATTGGAAAGCCTCAACGAGAAGAAGAGTGAGTCGAGCTTAACACCCGATGAAGAAATGGAACTTACTGGAATTTTGGAACTTGACCGAATTTTCACATTGCTGAATGCGAAAGTTATTGCTGAGTCTGCGTAGGTAAGGCGATCGCCTAGATTTGAATGACCAAGACCATAATGAGGCGGCAATTGTTAAAGCCCGTCGTTTGTGGATTCGAGGCGGTTGGCATCCACCATCCGATGATGCTGTTAAATCTTAACGGCTAGTGAACTTGAATGGAGGGGCGATCGCCTTCAGCACACCGACATTTGAAAAGCTCATAATAATCTAGTAAAAATTCCTGAAAAATCTAGACAGTTCCTCTGAGCAGAGGCTAATATGCGAAAAATCCCAGTCAATCTAATTCTCAAATTTTTCAATTGGGTTGAAAGTTTCTATCCAATTGCGAGATTTTCCAATTAGATAGAAAGAAGCTCGCTAATCAGGCATTATGAGGGTATTAGGTTGAAAGAATCACTCTAATAATATTGTTAGCTGGCTCCGCACCGAGACTTTTACACTTGTACTTGAAAACTGTTGACCAGTCCGAGAGTGCCCAGGAGATAGTCTGTTGTGACCGTCCTTTAGAGTTAGTGGTGGTGTTGCAAGGCGCTCAGGAGATGGTAGTGAGGGCAGTAGCGAAAGGCGATCGGGGTGCAGCGAGGGGTTGAGTTGAGAGGGGCTGTGGGTGGCATGATCCAGCTAACACGACAGTGCAGCGGATTGACGGGCGATCGCTGCTGCGCTTTAAGTCTTGGGCAACCGCTGACCTTTGCCGTTAGTCCGCTAGTACAGGACAGCGTGAATTGATCAAATATTCTAATAATGTTTGCCCATCTATCCACAATGATTAGCTGACTCATCTCAAGTAAATCAGTCATTTCAAAATTCCTCACTGAAGAGAAATCCCCTTAACTTAATTTATTAAATCGAATGGAGAAAAGCATGGTTGAAGAAATAAATCAAATTGAATTAAATCGAATCGGTTTTGATTCAGCAGAGCAGGAAATTGAGGATTTGCCTGCCTACTACTTTGATAATGATTACTACCAGAAAGCATCATCATTCTCTAGAAAGCATGTCGAATTTTTCTTTATCGGAAGAACAGGCTCAGGAAAATCTGCAATTTTGGAGATGGTTCGCCAAAAGAAAGAGGACTCATTACGGGTAGTTAACGTAACTGAAGAGGATTTTGCTGTTCAACTTCTTCTATCAAGTCCTGCAGTCTCAAATATCCCAAGTCAGTATAGAGAGCTTGCATTTAAAACGTTATGGAAGTATGTCATTATTGTCAATATTCTAAAGGTTCTTTACGGAGATAGGTTTAAATGGTCGAATCTTATTCATGGAGAGAATAGAGAAGCTTATTTGCTACTCAACAAGTTTGGTGAATTAGCAAAGGAGCAAAAAACTTTTACTGATCAAGTTTTTTCGTTTCTTCAACGTATTCAAGAAATATCTATTGCCAATATTGGAGGAATTAAGAAACAGCCAGTAGACTCTCGCAATGAATTGTATGAACTGTTTAAGATTCTGAATGATTTTGAGAGAGAAGGTCTTGCAGAGCACCTTTCAAAAAAATATGTTTATATCTTGATTGATGATCTTGATAAGAACTGGACTGGAAGCAAAGACAACGTTGATTTAGTTCGGTGTTTGTTTGAGTGCATCATTCAACTGGGAACAAAGTTTTATGGAAATGTTAAATTTGTTGTAGCACTCAGAACGGATATTTTTAGACAATTAGACTTCCGCCAAACCGAAAAGATCAGACCTTATGTAACTGAGATAAACTGGTATGACCATCAATTAAGAAGAATCATCGAACTAAGATTAACTTCTTACTGGAAGTGTTCTCTTGAAAAAGCTTTGTCACGCTTTCCTAATACAGTCAAGAACGAAGATACTTTTGACTTCTTTATTCGAAGAACAATGAAAAGACCGAGGGATATTATAAACTTTGTCAACTCATGTATTGAGGAAGCGAACAAGAGATCTGCACATTACGTTTCCATCCAATCCGTTCTTGCCACCGAGAAGAAATATTCAAGAGATCGCATGGTTGCTTTGATCGATGAATGGAAATTTGTTTACCCTGATTTGGAATTATGGATTGAATCATTTGCAGGTAGGAAGTTTACCATTAACTACTCTGAATTAGAGAAAATTTTTGAGCATGAAAATAGACCAATTAAGGAAATTATCGATAGCCTTTATGAAGTGGGTTTTATAGGATATTACTCTCCAGAAGATGAAAGAGTTAATTTTTCCTTTTTCTCTACAGGAAAGCCAGGATTTGATCACACATATCACGTGCATGTGGCATTTTTTAGCTACTTAGATGAGCGGGCAGAAGCATTAGGACGGGCTAGGCATTCTCGAAAAAATCAGGAATCTCAAGCGAAACAATTGCGTGAAGACATGCTAGATTTATTCGGGCGTGTGCTTTCTGATTTTCCTGAAAGCGTATCCGTGTCTTCTCTTAAGGCTGTAATTCTGGAGCAAGCTCCAGAATTTGATGAACGTAAATTAGGTTATAGAAATTTTGAGGAATTCTTAAAAGATGTTTCTGAATTGGTTACCTTGTATGTAGCTAAAGGAATCACTTACGTAAAGACTAGGGAGATTGGGGATGATCCTGAGCAGTTGTCATTAGCGAAAGAGCAAGAGCCTAAACTATGCATAGATCCATTGAAACTTGCAGATGCGTTTGACTTGGTTAAGCAAGTGCTTAATGCATATCCAAATGGATTGACCGTTGCACATCTCAAACACCTAATGCTCCAAGTTGACTCAACTTTCGATGAACGTAGTCTGGGATACAATAAATTTCTTAAGTTTCTCGAAAGTGCTCCAGAAATAGTAGTGTTGTATAAAACTAAAGGGGCTGTGTATGCAAAATTGATTGATTATCGTTAAAAGTTGAATCACATGATACTAGATGTGGCTTGTTTAATTTGAAAAATCTCAGTTTTCTCAGCTTAATTTTGCCCAGTTAGGTCACTATGCAAACGTAGAGGGCTAACAACGCCCATGCACCCGACCGTTTAAAGGTGATCGGTGAGGTTCGAGAAGCGATCTGCGGCGGGTGATGGGCAGCGTTATATGAAGTTCGATCGCCAATCCCGTAAGATACATTGGTGTAACGCATCACTTAGTTAAATCAATACCCCTCCTCATCTGACTGCTTCATTTTGGGCTACAGGTCATCCATGCAGTTAGGCAAACTGATCAGCCAACCCTAATTGCATAATTCAATGACCAGCTACCGCAGAAGCAAGATTGAAGGCAGCACCTACTTCTTTACTCAAGTTACCCATTAAAAGCAACCCTGACTTTGCACCGATGTCGCTCGTCCTTTACTACGCTCGGCATCTCTTAAAGTTCGTAAAAAATATCCGTTTGCGATCGCTGCCATTGTGCAATAACGCATCCTGTGAGATTGGCGATCGCACTTGGGGTGAAATAATTCCTGCTTTAAACTCTTTGGCCTGCCTAGACTTCTCTTTGTCTTCTCTTCTCCAGATACTCTGTAATAGCTTCAGTTACGTTGTCTTCAGGCTCATATACCTGTGAACTTGGATTCTCAGCATGGAGTTTATCGAGGTAAGCGTGTAAGGCTTCCTCATCGTCTCGGTGTTCCAGGACGTAAGCTCGAAGTTCAATCGCGGTCATAGTAGCAAAGTCTGGTTTTACATTCATACAAACCTCCATTCTCCACTAGGCTCAATCTCAATATTAATTTCCTCTTTTGCCAAGATGATCACGTTTCCAGTGCGTTTATCCAAAGTAATTAGGTCAATGGAGCAGTACTTGCTGGTGAGGTCGCAGCAAAGCTGAAAACATTTCAGCACTTGTGCTGTGGTAGGCATTGCTTATCTTTACAGTAATACACACATAATAACCAAACCACAGCATACCTGATAAGTCTTGAGATTATGATGCTTGCGGCAGTTTGGAACTGTTATATCGATTTAAACTCAAAAGCAACCTTGTCTTTGCACCGATGTTGCTCGTCCCTTACCACCTCGGCATTTCTTAAGGTCTGTGAAAAATTATCCGTTTGCGATCGCGATCATCGTGCTGTAGCGCAACCTGCAAGATTGGCGATCGCACTACAATTTAGGATTAATCTAGAATTCTTAAAGGCACAGCGGAGTAGACTCGACAATTGGCAAAAAACAATAACTTAGTAGTTTTTCAGGAGCAGCTTAACCATGACTAAATTGCTTGAGCAAGTGATTGCCCAACTCAAAGCTTTACCAGATGATGAACAGGATGCGATCGCTGCTCGCTTCCTTGCTGAGATGGAGGATGAGCAGAGATGGAAGGCTCAGTGCGATCGTCATCTTGTAGGGTGCGTCATGGCGCACCTTTGATTATGTATAGCCACAACCAGAGCAATTGTTAAAATTCAAGCATTAGAATTGGTGCGTTTGTCTAGCAGCAACGCATACTTTTACTTAAAAGTTCCAGGCTGATTAGACGTTTGCTACCATAAGGTTTAGAAACCTGGTAGTATCTATGACTCTAGCGATCGCCCTTGAACCTGCACCTATAGAAACGGATGCTCATGGTGTTGCGCGAGTTGCCCAAACTCGTGTCACTCTAGACACTGTTGTAACAGCTTTTTTGGAAGGATGCACACCAGAGGAGATAGGAGAACAGTATCCGTCACTTCAATTATCGGATATTTACCTGGTTATTGGTTACTACCTAAGGCATCGAGATGAGGTTCATGCCTATCTTACAGAACGTCAGCGTCAAGCAACTGTGATTCAACAAGAGGCTGAGCAGCGTTTTAGTCCTATTGGAATACGCGATCGCTTACTTGCTAGGCGCAACCAGTCTAGGTAATTTGAAATGGCTCGATTCCTGGCTGATGAAAATTTCAACAACCAGATTGTACGAGGTATTCTTCGTCAAAATCCAGATGTTGATATTGTGCGTGTTCAAGATGTCGATTTGTCAGGAGCAGATGACCCAACTGTTTTAGAATGGGCAGCCCAAGAGGGAAGAATTGTCCTAACTCATGATGTTGCTACTATGACAACTTTTGCCTATGCCCGCATCCAAGCTGGATTGTCAATGCCTGGATTATTTGAGGTGAGTCGTCGTATCCCGGTAGGCTTGGCGATAGAAGAAATTATTTTGATTGCGGAGTGCAGCCTTGAGGGAGAGTGGAAAGGACAAGTAAGATTTCTTCCTCTACGATAGGCAAGAGTAGTTGCACCACTTAACACTGCGTTAGTGCGGATGGCACACAGGCTATCGGTTGGAGTTTAAGACGATTTAACGCTGCACAACCTCACCGTTAGCTGAATTGCCAGATTCACAAAGGGCGATCGCCAATCCTGTAGTATGCGTCAGCGTAACGCATTACCTGGTTAAATCAATACCCTTACTCATCTGACAGCTTCATTTCGGGCTACAAGTCATCCATGCAGTTAGGCAACCTGATCAACAACCCCTAACTGCATAATTCAACGACCAGCCACCGCAGAAGCAAGATTGAAGGCGGCACCTACTTCTTCACCCAAGTTACCCATCAAAAGCAACCCTGGCTTTGCACCGATGTCGCTCGTCCTTTACTACGCTCGGCATTTCTTAAAGTCCGTGGAAAAATATCCGTTTGCGATCGCCATCATCGTGCTGTAACGCATCCTGCAAGATTGGCGATCGCACTTTTGTGCTGTGATAGACTTGGCATCAGATGAGTAGTCTATACAAGCGATGCCCGTACAAACGAAAGCTCAGGTGCTAGCTCTGCTTCAGGAATATCACCAAGAGTTACACGGCTTTGGAGTCAAACGTTGCGGCGTTTTCGGCTCGTTTGCCCGTGACACTGCAATTCACCCTCAAAGTGATGTTGATATCTTGGTTGCTTTTGAGCCAGACCAGAAAACGTTTGATAACTTTATACACCTATCCTTTTTTCTAGAAGATCTTTTTGGCAGGGCGGTTGACCTCATTACTGTCGAGTCATTGAGTCCTTACATTGGCCCGCATATTTTAGATGAGGTCGAGTATGTCTCCGTCGGCTCGTGAATATTTACAGCACATTCTTGATGAAACAACCTACATCATCACGAGCGCTACGAGTTTAGACAAGACGAAATTTGTACAAGATGAAACGCTGAAGCGTGCTTACGTTCGGAGTATTGAAGTAATTGGTGAAGCTGTCAAACAGTTGCCAGGTGGGTTACGTCAAAAATATGATGCGATTGAATGGCGGGCTATGGCTGGGATGCGCGATCGATTAATTCACAACTACTTTGGTGTTGACTATGACATTGTTTGGGATGTTGTAGTCAATAAAGTTCCTACACTGGATGCTGAAATCAGGCGAATTCTTAAGCAAGAATATCCAAACGGTAATTGAGTAGTTTTTGAAGAGGAACTTAACCATGACTAAATTACTTGAGCAAGTGATTGCCCAACTTAAAGCTTTACCAGATGACGAACAGGATGCGATCGCTGCTCGCTTCCTTGCTGAGATGGAGGATGAGCAGAGATGGAAGGCTCAGTTTGAATCTACGACAGATGACCAGTGGAATCGAATGGCTGAGATGGTACGACAGGAAATTGCTTCTGGTAATATTACACCTCTGGCTGAAGTTTTTCCCTCTCAGCCTGAGTCATGAAATCAAGTGTGACCAAAACGTTTCGCAAAAAACTTGATGGTCTTCCTGTATCAGTTCAAGAGCAAGCTGCTAAAGCTTATAAACTCTGGTGTTCAGACCCTTACCATAATAGTCTTCAGTTTAAACGAGTTAGTCAACGACAACCAATCTACTCCGCTCGTGTCAGCTTAGACTACCGAGTTCTGGGCTTATTGGAAGATGATCACATTTACTGGTTTTGGGTTGGTACACATACAGAGTATGACGAGTTGCTCCAACGCTTGTAGCGCCAGTGCAATCTAGAATGAGGGCAATCAAGCATGATTAGAGGCATATCCTATGGCAATCCGACAACCTCGATACAGCAAAGAAGAATTTGCTCGGCGCGGCAAAGAGATCTATAAAACTCAAATTCAGTCGCAGGTTGAGGAAGGTAATTATAGCAAGATTGTAGCGATCGACATCGAAACTGGAGCCTTTGAAGTTGCAAAAGATAGCATCACTGCTTCAGATCAACTGTTAGCTCGATATCCAGATGCTCAAATCTGGTTCGTGCGAATCGGACATTGAGCCGTTCATCAAATTGGTTTGTTGACTCGACCGTATTCAGATGATTTTAGGCAGCGTCAACGCCAATCGTGAGGCACTCATCCAGAGATCGAAGGAAGACTAGGTGGTGTAGTTAAAATTACCGCTCTCCCGTAGTGCGATCGCCAATCTAATCGGATGATTCAATTACTCGTTACCGCAGAAGTAAGATTGAAGCTTGGCGTTTCTTAAAGTCCGTGAAAATAGGCGAAGGTTTTGAGGGATGCGTTACGCTGCGCTAACACGCCCTACGAGAGGGGCAATTGTCAGTCTGTTAGACCATCCAGGTTATCTTTCAGCACTCAGAGTTGAAAATCTTAAGGGTTTTGGTGGAGAAGATTCAGAGTTTAATGCTGGTTGAGACGTTCCCCAGTCAAGAAACTATAAAATTGAACTAAGGTCATCAGAAGAATGTGAGCAATTCTGCTGTGAAGACGCTGGCTAAGTGGTCTGTAGAGGAATATCATCGCATGGTTGAAGCAGGCATTCTGCGCGATCGCGATGTGAAATTGCTGGCAGGTGAAATTGTTGAGATGAGTCCAGAAACCCCAATTCATTCTCCTTATGACAGCCCTTCGGTTTCTCGTACTTAAGGACGATCCTTTCGATGTGGAGTTGATGCATATCACGCTGTCGGATGGCGGCGTGATATGTGATCTGGTGCGGGTGGATACTCGCACCGAGTTTATCAGGGCACTGGAAACCGATACGTTTGACCTGATTTTGGCAGACTATAGTTTGCCCAGTCTTGATGGAATCTCGGCATTAGCGATCGCTCGTAGCTTTTGTCCTGATATTCCGTTTGTGATTGTCTCTGCCAGCTTGGGTGAAGAACGAGCGATCGAAACGCTCAAACAAGGCGCTACCGATTATGTATTAAAGCAGCGGATAGAACGACTGGTTCCTGCTGTGAATCGGGCATTGCGAGAAGCCCAAGAGCGGCTTGAACGAAAACGAGCAGAAGCAGCGTTACGTCAATCTGAAGCCCAATACCGAATGCTGTTTGAGTCGATCGACGGGGGCTTTTGCATCTGTGAAATGCTATTTGACGCGAACAATCAGCCCGTTGATTATCGGTTCCTTAAAGTTAACCCGTCGTTTGAAAGCTTGACGGGAATCCAACAAGCAACAGGCAAAACGGCACGAGAACTCGTTCCCAATCTCGAAGCTTACTGGTTTGAGAGGTATGGCAGAGTTGTGCAAACAGGCGAATCCATGCGGTTTGAAAGCCAATCGATCGCCATGAACCGTCGCTGGTTTGATGTGAATGCTTTCCCCATTGGTGAGCCTCAAAGTCACCAGTTCGCCCTTTTGTTCACTAACATTAGTGAACGCAAACAAGCCCAGCAGCAGCTTCAACAAACGCTGGAAACGCTGCAAACGCTGATTGCCGCCTCACCCTTACCGATTGTCATCATTGAACCCGATTGTATTGTGCAATTGTGGAATCCAGCAGCAGAACGGCTGTTTGGCTGGAGTGAAACAGAGGTGTTAGGCAAAATTCTGCCGATCGTGCCACCCGAAAAACAAGAGGAATGCCGCCTGGTGCGAGAGGCGGTGATCAAGGGCGAGATCTTTGCTGGAGTTGAAACGTACCGCTGCAAGCAGGATGGCTCAACCGCTATTGTCAGTATCTCGGCTGCTCTGCTCGACAACAGCGATGCGATCGTCCTGCTCTTTCAAGACATTACTGAACAGCAGCAGGCAGAGTCCGCGTTGCGATCGCGTGAGGCACAGTTACAAACCCTCTTTGATGAAGCGCCTCTGGGTATATACCTGATAGACGCTGACTTCCGCCTGCGGCAGGTAAATCCTGCGGCGCTGCCAGCTTTTGGAATTCCTGACCTGATCGGTCGAGACTTCGATGAGATCACGCGCATTATCTGGCCGCAAGCAAAAGCAGATGAAATTGTTGCCCGCTTCCGCCACACGTTAGAGACTGGCGAACCCTATCATGTCCCTGAGATGATCGAGCAGCGCCACGATCGCGGGGTGCTTGAATGTTACGAGTGGCAGGTCAACCGCATCCTACTTTCAGAGGGGCGCTACGGCGTAGTCTCCTATTTTCGAGATATTTCTGCCCAGGTGCTAGCGCGTCAGGCGATCGCTTTCCGAGGAACGGCTAAGAAGTTTTGTTGAAGCAGACGTAGTTGGGATTCTGTTTGGCGATGTTTATGGTGGCATTCATCAAGCCAATGATGAGTTATTAAGAATCATCGGCTACACCCGAGAAGACTTACAGACAGGCAATCTCCGCTGGGATCACATCACCCCACCTGAATATTTGCCATTAGACGAGCAAAATATTGCAGAGGCAAAAGCAAGAGGAGCTTGTAACCCCTACGAGAAGGAATACATTCGCAAGGATGGCAGTCGAGTTTCGGTATTGGTTGGCTATTCCCTGGTCGGAGAGGCGCGGGAAGAATCCGTTGCAATGATCCTTGATTTGAGCGATCGCAAGCACACAGAAGAGGCATTACGTCAAAGTGAAGCTCGCTTCCGCCTGATGGTCGAAAGCGCCAAAGATTACGCCATTTTTACCCTCGATCTCAACGGCATGATTACCAGTTGGAATTCGGGTGCAGAGCGGCTGTTAGGTTACACCGAAGGAGAGGCGATCGGTTCTGACGGTCGAATGATTTTTACCCCAGAAGATAACGAACGGGGACGCGCCGAATGGGAAATGCAAACGGCCTTGAGCGAAGGACGAGCAAAAAACGAACGCTGGCACCTGCGAAAGATGGCAGTCGCTTTTGGGGCAGTGGTTTAGTGATGCCGCTGCAAACAGAATCGGGCAGCACGCAGGGGTTGGTCAAAATCATGCAAGACAAAACCCAATCTCGCCAAGCCGCAGAACGGGAGCAGTTTTTAGCCCGGTCGAGCGCGGCACTGGCTGCCTCCATTGACTATAAAACCACGCTGACTACAATTGCACGGCTGGCAGTTCCCTTTTTGGCAGACTACTGCTTTTTGGATGCCATCAACGCCAGTGGACAGATTGAGCGAGTCGCCTGGTATGCTGCCAATCCAGTGATGCAGGCTGGTTTGACGAGGTGCAGCAGTTTATTCCTTCCCAAGATTTTGACCGCCATCCGGTTGCTCATGTCCTGCGAAGCGGAGACACTCATTTTGTCCCAAAAGTCACCCCAGAGTGGATAGAGTCTGTCGCTATCAGCCCAGCCCATCTTCAGTTTATGCAACGCTGTCAGTTGCGATCGCTACTCACCGTGCCGCTAAAAATTAGTTATCCACTGGGGGCGCTAACCTTTTGCCTTACCGCTCACTCCAATCGTCACTACACTCAAGCAGATCTCACCCTGGCCGAAGAGTTAGCCAGACGAGCCGCCCTAGCATTGGATAATGCCAAACTCTATCACCAGGCACAGGAGGCAAACCGGATTAAAGATGAGTTTCTTGCGGTGCTATCTCATGAACTGCGATCGCCCCTCAACCCCATCCTGGGCTGGACTCGCCTACTGCAAAACGGCAAGCTAAATCCGGTTCGTCAAGCCGAAGCTTTAGCTATCATCGAGCGCAACGCTAGATTGCAGACTCAGCTAATCGAAGATTTGTTAGACATTTCCCGCATCATGCAGGGCAAGCTGACCCTCACAGCGGCTCCCGTCCACTTAACATCGGTGATTGCTGCGGCAGTAGAAACCGTGCATCTGGCAGCAGCAGCCAAGCAAATTCAAATCTTGTTTGACTTTAATCCAGAGATTGCTCCCGTTTCTGGTGATGCTGCCCGCCTACAGCAAGTCGTATGGAATTTACTCACCAACGCCGTTAAGTTCACCCCCAACGGCGGACAAGTCACCGTTAAACTGCAACAATTGGATCAGCTAGCTCAAATTCGAGTGAGCGACACCGGAAAAGGGATTTCTCCTGATTTTTTGCCTCACATCTTTGAATATTTTCGCCAGGAGGACGGTTCAACAACCCGAAGATTTGGTGGATTAGGGTTAGGGCTGGCGATCGTTCGGCAAATTGTAGAAATGCACGGAGGAACCGTTAAAGCAGAGAGCCTGGGTGAAGATCAAGGCGCAACATTTACGGTGCAGTTGCCCATCCTTCAACAAACCATTCCGGCTGCATCTGAGCTAACTTATGCGAAAGCAGGAAACCAGGAAACTCCTTTAAGCAACCTGCAAATTTTGATGGTAGATGACGATGATGACACCCGCGAGTTTCAGACATTTTTATTAGAACAACGGGGAGCCAAAGTGACAGCCGCCGCATCTGGTTTAGAGGCACTGCAAGCGCTGGAGCAATTCATTCCCGATGTCATTATCAGCGATGTCGGCATGGCTGAGATGGATGGCTATATGCTGATACAGCAAATTCGCTCTCGTCCCAACCAGGGTGGACAAATTCCGGCGATCGCCCTCACCGCCTATGCTAGAGACTTTGACCAGCAAAAAGCACTTCAGGTCGGGTTTCAAGCGCACATCACAAAACCCGTAGAGCCAGAAGCGCTGGTGGAGGCGATCGCTACGCTTCTGCGGTAGCTAATACCAATTTAATTTGAGCTTGCACAAAATGAACCCTGGTGGAACAAGGGGCTTAAGCCCCTTGTTCCGCACAACTTCATAAAGAATTGGTATAACATACCCAGAGTCAGCAATCCTGACGCTACTTTATCAGGCAATCATTCAAAAAAAAAGCTGGACATACTCTGCAAAAACATCAGCATTTTCAAAGTGAATGTTATGACCGCATTGCTTCACCAGATTGAACTGCATAAGTTTTCCTAACTGAGACATTTCAGCGTTGACCCGAACAAATTTGAGATCTAACTCGCCTGCTAGCAGCTGATGGGAACTGTGTTTTGTTGAATTTGCTGCCAGAGGGAGGGCTGACATCCTGTACTCAGATAACGGAGAGATTTAGCGAGTCGTCTGGGACAGTTTTGTGACCGTTGTTTCAACAGTTTTTCAAAATTGGGATGGCGTTGAAGGGAGTGAAATAGCGGCTGCTCATACCATTTCTTTAAAAAGATAGGAAGATTTGTCTCTAGTTTCTCTGCTAGGGCGAAATCGTGTTGAATTCGCTGGTTTTGCTCTGCTGCGGTTTTTAGCCCTGGAGAGGCAGATTCTAACGCTGCTTTCATGAAAATATGTGGAAAGTGGAGCGTCAGGTACAGGGCAAGCCGTCCTCCCATTGAGTAGCCGACTAAAAAGCAGGATTGAATTCTCAAAGCCCTGAGGAATTGAATTAACCCATGAGCGGTGTTTTGAATGAAATAAGCTTCGTCAGTGGCGACTTGAGTTTTTCCGTGTCCGGGCAGGTCAACCGTTAGACAGTGGTAGTGATTAGATAAACGGGCGATCGCCCCCTCAAACTCACGACAGTCTCCCATAAATCCATGCAAGAACAGAATCACTGGACTGTTTGAGCATCCCGCCGTTTGATAGTGAAAGTGATACGGGTCAATGCTGACAAATCGCTCCATCTAAACAATTATGGTTACTGTTCCTTAATCAAAATGCAATTCTTGAACAGATAGGCACGGACGATGCCCTTTAGCCCATCTTACAGTTAACACCTCACTTTAGTAGTGTCATCCCACTACGCTAAGGATGAGGGATTGAGGTAAAATCAAGACACCGTAGGCGTTCTAAGCTTGCCCATGCCGTCTCCCTTTCCTGGAATGAATCCTTATCTGGAACATCCTACCTTCTGGTCATCGTTCCATACGCGGCTAATGGTGGCGATCGCAGATGTTGTCGCGCCTCAACTAAATTCACAATACTATGTGGAGGTTGAATCTCGAACGTATCAGAGCGATGAAAGTGATGCAGAACTGCTGATTGGAATTCCAGATGCCGTCGTGTTCGCACAGCAGGCTGATGAGCCGTTCATCGGGTCTTCAAGCCTGGAAACTGCACCCACTGCAACCGAGCTACGACCGCAGAAGGTGATTGTGCCGATGCCAACTGAGGTGCGAGAGCGTTATCTGGAAGTGCGGGAGATGAAAACGGATGCCGTGATTACCGTAGTTGAGCTTTTGTCTCCAACTAATAAACGATCAGGTGAGGGAAGAGCTGCTTACGAAAAGAAAAGGCGGCTAGTGTTGGGGAGTGATACCCATTTGGTAGAGATAGACTTGCTTCGAGGTGGAAAGCCGATGAGTCTCCGAGGCATACAGCCTGTTTCAACCTACCGCATCCTAGTCAGCCGCAGTCAGCAGCGTCCAACAGCAGATCTGTATGAAATTACTCTACAACAGCCTCTGCCTAATTTCCCAATTCCGTTGAAGCCAGAAGATCCAGAACCTATCGTGCCATTGCAAGAAGTTTTTCAACAACTGTTTGAACGTGCTCGTTATGGCTCTCGCATTGATTACCGACGGCCGCTTCCTCCACCAAACTTATCTCAGGCAGATCAACTGTGGATTGATGCCCTATTAGCCCCTCTGCGAGGTGAGTGAAAGCCGTGACGCACCGCACCATTCCCGCAAGGTAATGAATTACGCTATTGCTAACGCATCCTCATGACTAAGTAATCATAGTCACCGCTCCGGTGTCGAGGTCATAGCGTCCGCCAACGATTTTTAGCTTGCCAGACTGTAACCGCTCGGTGAGCAGGGGCGATCGCTTTAACCGCTCGATCTGGTACTGCACATTAGCAGTCACCGCGTTATCAACCAGATCACCTGCTTTGCCTCTAACCCGATCGACCGCTGGCAAAATAGCTTTGACAAAGCTGCCGATTTCACCGGGTAGGGACTCACTTTGTACTGCCGCTGTGACTGCCCCACAGCGCTCGTGCCCCAGCACCATCAGCACGGGCGTACCCAGCAGGACAACAGCATACTCAATACTGCCCAGCACCTCTGGTGTAGCGACGTTTCCGGCAATTCGCACATCAAAAATATCGCCAATGCCCTGGTCAAAAATAAGTTCAGCAGGCACCCGTGAGTCAGCACAACTTAACACCGTTGCAAAAGGATGCTGCACTTGAGCAACTTCCTGTAGCCGAGCAGCAGTTTGGTCGGGATACTGCGGCTGATGTTGAACAAATCGCTGATTGCCTTCCATCAATTTTTGCAAGGCATCATCCGGGGTGAGGGAAGTGGCGATCGCCTCAGCCGCTTCAGCCTGTTTCACGTGCCAAAACAGGTTATTGGCGGCTAACCCCAAAATGGCGATCGGAGTTCGTTTGAGGAGGTTACGACGACCTATAAAAGCATTTTGGACACTCATTTAGAAACTCATTTAGAAACTCATTGGAATACTTACAGTGAGGCAATGCACTTAACCGAACGAATTCCATTACATCTGAGAC
>JAAUTN010000087.1 GCA_012031415.1 Leptolyngbyaceae cyanobacterium SM1_4_3
TTGCTGTCGGAAAGTGTAATTTTCCTTAGCTTCTTTGTCGGTTACACGATTTTCAAAACGACGACGTAACTGACTGGTATCCCGAAGGCGTGACGGGGCTGGAGACAAGAGAGCCGCTGATTAATACCATCGTGCTAATTTCTAGCAGCTTTGTCATCTATGTAGCTGAGCGATATTTGCACGACAAAAAGCTTTGGGGCTTTCGGATCTTTTTGTTAGCAACGATGGCAATGGGAGGATATTTTCTGTTTGGTCAAGCGGTGGAATGGAGCGGTTTACCGTTTAAGTTTCAAGATGGTTTGTTTGGCGGAATGTTCTACCTGCTAACCGGATTTCACGGGCTGCACGTCCTCACAGGAATTCTGCTGCAAGGGCTGATGCTGGGGCGATCGCTTACTCCCAACAATTACGACAATGGCTACTTTGGAGTCGAAGCAACATCATTATTCTGGCACTTTGTCGATGTCATTTGGATTGTGCTGTACACGCTGATTTATGTTTGGCAGTAGGAGACTCCTATGATCATTGACGACCAATACTATGACGTGATTATTATCGGCACGGGTGCGGGTGGCGGTACTTTAGCCCGCAAACTCGCCCTGACTGGCAAAAAAATTTTGGTGCTGGAACGAGGGGAATTAATTTACCGGGAAAGCTCCGAGTTAGTTGAAACAGAAGTCTTCAAAAAAGAGCAATATCACGCCCCTGAACCCTGGTACGACAATGAGGGAGAGCCGTTTTATCCGCAAACTCACTACGCGGTAGGCGGCAATACCAAGATTTGGAGTGGCGTTTTGCAGCGAATGCGCGAACGTGACTTTGAGCAGGTGCAGCATCAGGGCGGGCTATCTCCAGCCTGGCCGCTGAAATATCAGGACTTTGAGCCTTACTACACAGAAGCCGAAAAGCTGTATCAAGTACACGGTAAAGTCGAGGACGACCCAACCGAACCGCCGCACAGCGAAGCCTATCCTTTTGCAGAAGTTGCCCATGAGCCAATACTGCAAAGCATTGGTGAAACTCTCTCTAAGCAAGGTTTGCATCCCACTCATTTACCTCTGGGGCTGGGCGATCAGGGCAGAACAGATGCTGAAGATACTGGAGTGACCCCAGCGTTAGAAAGTGAGAACGTGACGCTAAAGACTTCTGCTCAGGTTATTCTCCTACATACCAACTCATCTGGCTCGGAGGTCAAAGCAGTCGAGGCAAAAATTGGAGAGCAGACCTACCTATTTTTAGGTGATATCGTGGTGCTTGCCTGCGGCGCTGTAAATTCGGCTGCGCTACTGTTGCGATCCGCCAACGAAAAACATCCAAAGGGGATTGCGAATCGCTCTGACCAGGTGGGACGCAATTTAATGAAACAACTGTTGTCGGTTGTGGTGCAGCTAACCTCTCCTGCTAACTCTGGCTCATTTCCTCGGACGCTTGGTTTAAATGATTTTTATTGGGGAGACAAAGATTTTCCTCATCCGCTGGGTCATGTGCAAAACTCCGGTGGCATCTATCAAGATGTGATTTTTGCAGAAGCGCCACCCATTTTCTCGGCATTGTCCAAACTGATGCCTAACTTTGGTTTGCGCCAGCTCGCCACTCACTCGGTTGGCTGGTGGCTCAAGACAGAAGATTTACCTCACTCCAACAACCGCGTTTACCACCTGGGAAACAAGCTGCGTGTGGATTACACCCCCAACAATGTAGAAGCGCACGATCGCCTCGTCTATCGCTGGCTTGATGTTTTAAAGAGCGTTGAGCAAGCCCAGCCGAATGTGTTTAATCGTACAACTCATCCCCGCAGCGATATGCCAATACAGGTTGTTGCTCACCAGTGCGGCACCTGTCGGTTTGGAGAAGACCCGGAAACGTCTGTATTGAATCTGGACTGTCGCACTCACGATGTCCACAACCTCTATGTGGTAGACAGCAGTTTCTTTCCCTCTCACGCCAGTGTCAGTCCTGGCTTAACAGTGATTGCCAATGCTCTGCGGGTGGGCGATCGCCTACTCGAACAATTGCAGTAAAACCGAGAGCGAGATTCTCTAGACTAGTCTGTCACCCGATGCTTGCCCTGGGTTCAATTCTGGGCTTCGCGCCACAAGAACCGATTACACTGGTGGAAGCGATCGCCCCTTCATAATTTTTGGTCAGCTACTCGACTAACGAGGATGAGTTTTATGCCCAGAGCAGCCGTCATTCAGCCCGACCAATCCTACACCTTTGCTGACTACTTTAAACTCAACTTTGCCCCACAGGACATCCTGGCATATTTCAACGTTTCTCTCCAGCGTCAATCCTTAAACTTGCCTCAATATCCTGGTGCTCTTGACCGCCTGACTGATCTCAAAGCCCGAATTGAGGAAAGCTTGCCCCGCCTCAGTCTTACCAGTGAAATGGCACGCCGAGAATTCCTGATTGCTCCTGTGCTGACGGATGTGCTGCACTACACTCAAGCAACCCTTAGTGTTGAATATCCCGTTGCCGTGAGTAATCAACTCAAGGGTTCTCTCGATTACCTGCTGCAAAATCACCAAATATTTCTGGTCATTGAAGCCAAAAATGAAGACCTGGAGCGAGGTTTTGTGCAGTTTGCAATTGAATTAATTGCCCTCGATCAATGGATAGATTCAGAGCAGCCTATCCTGTCAGGGGCAATTTCAACCGGAAATATTTGGCAATTTGGGCAGTTCGATCGCCAGTCTCGTCAAGTAACTCAAGACCTCGATCTTTATCGCGTTCCTGCTGATTTGGACGATCTCTTGCGGATTCTGGTCAAAATTCTTGAACCCTAAGCGACGGGTGAGTTAGCTGGTTCACCCTGAGACGTAGCGTAAGGATCTTTAGCTGAAGGATTAGAGTAAGGATCTTCGGTGTAAGGAATAGTGCAGGAAACAGCAGTCAGCCCTAACACCAGAACCATTGAAAGGATAAGAAGTTGACGGATTTTAGTTGTTAGCATTAGAACACTACTCATACTTGAATTTATATTAAATAGCGATTAACACGCTGTGAAACTTAAAGAGGAACAAGTTCTGGGAAATTTAGCAACACTTGTTCTGAAATCAGCTCATCTCCTAACTGGGCTGGAGAGAAGTGAACTTGAATTGCTCTTAACCTATTCTGGTAGTGAAGATTAATTATTGCCTTTAAACCTGCTTTGAGCGCGTCTAAATTGGTCAAATCAGTTTCTAAGTCTGGTGATTCTCCCTCATAGGCTACGGTTAGCATAATAACTAGATGGTGAGTGATGGGTAAAGCTAACGGTTCCGCCTCTGAGGAATCGTTATCGAACTCAAAACCGCTCTGATAGCGCTGAGCAGAGTCCGTAAATAGCTCCTCGACATAATCTCCAGCCTCTGCTTCATCCCAAAAAACATCTCCCTCATTAGTAGCTGACTGCCAGTAGAGAGTGTACTGCAACAGAGTTTGACAGAGATCTGCCAGCCCTTCTCCTAAAATCTGCAAGTCGCCATCGTGCTTGACCGCTTGCCGTCCTACCTGGTTAAGAACTCCCAAAAGCGGTGTGACCTCCTTGCCTATCAAGTGGAGCAGGATACGACAAACGGCAAAACGGGTTCTGCCGCTGGACTGGTTGAGGCGATCGCGCCAACTCATTTTTCTCCCTTCACAGCCTTTAACTTTACCCCTTAACCTATCCTATAAAAACGGGTTGGCTTCCATACTCAGCAGGAAGGGAGAGATTGAGCAACCTGCAATTAATCCTTAGAATGAGATTTATGGGTTAGCGCTACTTCACTTTTGATTCATTTTGCTTTCACAATTTAGTTAAAATTTTCTCTAATGAAATCGACACAACCCTATCAACCCCTTCTGCTTCGCATTTTGCACGGACTCACCGGACTGTTTCTAATTGTTGCGATTCTGACGGCTTTTTGGACTTACGATACCTATGACGGACGCTGGGGAAGCATTCCGTTGCCCTCCTACAAAGACATTGAAGGAATACATGGAACCTTTGGACTGTATACTCTGCTGATATTTCCAGCGTTTGTGTTCTACGCCTTTCGTCGGGGGCAGAGGCGACTGATTCAACCCGACTCATTTACACAACTCATTCAGCCTGGTAAACCTATTTGGTGGTACACGTTAAATCGCCTTACGAATACATTTGCCCTGATTGCACTAACGTTTGCGCTATTCAGCGGCAAGATGATGGATGAGAAGTGGCTACCCAGAGGTGAGTTAAATCATGCCTGGTACTATGCTCACTTAGTGGCATGGGTGATTATGGTAGTAGCGATCGCCCTCCATCTGTTGATGAATGTCAAGGTGGGTGGAGTTCCACTACTAATGTCCATGTTCAACTGGCAGTTTCGTGATAAAGACAGTCCTAAGCTTTGGTCTACCCATATCTCTCAATGGTGGTCGAGCCTCCGCCAGGGTTCTTGGTCAAACTGGTTCCGATCCTCACACTCTCTTCTGATGTTGGAAATAGCTATTCTAATCAGCATTATTGCTGCTTGGATAATTCCTCTATTTAAGTGACACCACTTTTTTGTGAAGCGAATCTGAATAAGGAATTTAGATCGAATTGCGCTGACCAAACCGCTTCTGCAATCAGCGGTTTGCAGAGCAGTTTCTGTGCTAGGGTAGTATCTACAAACAGTTAATTAGGTGAGCAAAGATGTCCACGCCACGTAATCCTGCTCTCCGTCAAGAACTATTGAGCCAGAAGCCGCTTGTCATTCCTCCCAGAGAGAATGAATCCATGTTTGAATGGCTAGAAAGCACGGGACGGTTCAAGTCTTACGAAACAGATGAACACCATAACTACAAGCCGACAGAAGAGTTAGAGGAAATCATAGATGCTCCTCTGTATGCTCTAGACAAGGAAGAAACGGAAGATTGGGAATCGGAAGAGTAATCCATAGCGGTTCTGAATGGATTGTGAGAAGGGATGTGCTTTTTACACTCGCTTTTCACACCGCTATCATAGGGTCCATCCTAGATCAGACCTTTTAGATAGACTCGATGCTGAACATTCCGCACCTGCTGACAGATGAACTTTCGCTCAAGCCGTTTCAGATTCAAAACGCTCTGGAGCTTTTTGCAGAAGGGGCAACTGTGCCGTTTATTGCCCGCTATCGCAAAGAGCGCACGGGCGAGATGGATGAAACTCAGCTTCGTAATCTGTTCGATCGCTACACCTATTTGACGGAGCTAGAGGAACGCAAGCAGAGCGTTCTGGAAGCGATCGCCCAGCAGGATAAACTCACCGATGCGCTACGCGCCAAAATAGAGGCGTGTCTGCAAAAAAATGAGTTGGAAGATTTATATCTACCCTATCGCCCCAAACGCCGCACCAGAGCAGCGATCGCCCGTGAAAAAGGGCTGGAACCGTTAGCAATCTGGATTAAGTCGCTAAATCATTCTAAAGCAGAGGGGCGATCGCTAGAAGAGGAAGCCGCTAAATATATCTCAGCGGAGAAGGGAGTGCCAACTGTTGAAGCGGCTCTGAGTGGTGCATCAGACATTCTGGCAGAGGAAGTAGCAGACACCGCTAAGCATCGCACCTTTCTGCGCGAATATTTGATGGAGGCTGGCATATTAACTTCTCGAATCAAGCCAGATCACGCCGAAGGATCGACCAAATTTGAGATGTATCGCAACTATCAAACAAAGGTCAAAACGGTTGCGCCTCACAACCTGCTAGCTCTCTATCGAGGCGAGACAGAAGGCATTCTGGAGGTGGCGTTAGAATTTGACCGCGATGCTGTGCTGGCCCATCTGGAATCTGAAGAAATTCATACAAAAGTGAAACCTGTGCGTGAGTTTTACCGAACAATGGTGCAGGATGCTTTTGATCGCCTGATGAAAAACTCACTCATTACCGAGGTTCGCACTGCCAAGAAACAAGCTGCTGATGTGGAGTCGATTAAAACTTTTGAGGCCAATCTGCGAGAACTGTTGTTAGCTGCTCCTGCCGGAATGAAGCCAACTTTAGCGATTGATCCGGGATTTCGCACGGGCTGCAAAGTGGTAGCGCTAGATCAAACAGGTCAATTCTTGAAATACCAAACTATTTTCC
The DNA here is from genome assembly GCA_012031415.1 of Leptolyngbyaceae cyanobacterium SM1_4_3. Taxonomy (GTDB): domain Bacteria; phylum Cyanobacteriota; class Cyanobacteriia; order Elainellales; family Elainellaceae; genus JAAUTN01. The sequence goes on from JAAUTN010000087.1 coordinate 6,047, forward strand.
CACACCAGTCGGCTGAGCAGCGAAAGCAAGCCGCCCGGACGCTCACAGACCTGATCCAGACTTATCAAATTGAACTGGTGGCGATCGGCAATGGCACGGCTGGGCGGGAAACCGATGAGTTTGTCAAAGAAGTGCTGCAAACGCTGGAACGTAAACCAGTTTCAGTAATCGTCAATGAAGCGGGTGCATCGGTGTATTCGGCTAGTGAAGTGGCGATCGCTGAATTTCCTGATCAAGATATCACCGTGCGAGGCTCGGTCAGCATTGGTCGTCGCCTCCAAGACCCATTGGCGGAACTGGTGAAGATTGATCCCAAATCAATTGGTGTGGGGCAATATCAGCACGATGTTGACCAAAAACTGTTGAAAAAGAAACTGGATGAAACCGTTGAAAGCTGCGTAAACTATGTTGGTGTAGATCTCAACACGGCTTCAAAGGAACTACTCACTTTTGTATCCGGTATTTCTGCTGCCGTTGCCAACAACATTGTCACCTATCGCAATCAAAACGGCGCATTTCAGAGTCGCCGCCAGTTATTGAAAGTTCCCAAGTTGGGGCCAAAAGCGTTTGAGCAGGCAGCCGGATTCTTACGCATTCGAGAGGGCAAAAATCCTTTGGATAACACGGCTGTTCACCCGGAAAGTTACAGCGTGGTTGAGCAAATCGCAACTGATTTAAATTTGCCGCTGCACAACATTACCGAAATTGCTGCCCGGTTAAAGCAAACCAACCTGAAAAAATATGCAACGGAGGCGATCGGTGAGCCAACTTTGCGCGACATTCTAGCAGAATTGGAGAAACCCGGTCGCGATCCCCGTGCTGAATTCAAATATGCCACCTTCAAGGAAGGGGTCAAAGAAATTTCTGATTTAAAGGTGGGAATGGAGCTAGAAGGCGTAGTCACCAACGTAGCAAACTTCGGAGCTTTTGTTGATATTGGTGTTCATCAGGACGGTCTAATTCATGTGTCGCAGCTAGCAGATCGATTTATCAGCGATCCCAAACAAGTGGTTAAAGTTGGGCAAGTGGTGACGGTACGAGTTCTGGAAGTGAACGAACAGCTTAAGCGAATCAGTCTGTCCATGCGTGCCGATCAGTCTGCTCCTGCTCAAAATCGTCCTCAAAAAGGAAAATCCCAGCCCTCAGCCGCTACCCTGGAAAATCTGAAAGCTAAGTTTAGTAAAAAAAGGTAGGGTATCGCTTTACATAGGGATGAAATTGTGACATACGCTCCTTTTGAAGTGTGTGTCTTGGTATTGCCTCACAATATCTTTATAGTTTTTGCTGCTCTTTTAAAGTTCAATTTAACGTGGCTTAACCCTCGCTTGACCTTTTCATAAAAAATTAGTGGGAACATCAATACGGTCGTAAACCGAACGGTCTGTTAAGTAACATTTCAGACTTCTGACTCAGTCAGAGTACTTTAGATGGGTTTTTAGTTTTGTGTCTCAAAGGACTTTTACTCACCAATTCCTGGTGTCCATCACAGCAATATGTGTTCTCATTTTGAGTGGCAGCTATCAGCCTGCAAGGGCGGAAGATGAGCGGATCGTCATCGATATGCCTATAAACGGGCAGGTCGTACATGGTGATCTGATTGCCCAAGCGGAGTCACTGCTTGGCGAGGCGATCAGCCGTCAGTTTAGCCAAAACGCTAATCTTTCAACTCTCCAGGTAGATGTGGTGGGCGATCGTCACGGTGAGATTATTCCCGTTTTGACCGTAACGGTCTCCCGCGCTCAGTGGCAGGCAAATCCCCAGGTTAGTTCCTGGAGCCGATATTACAGTGCCTCCTATGCGCTGCTTCAGCGACATGAGTCAGAGGAAACTGTGGCAATGGCTCCGGTAAGTTCCGCTGGATCTACAGATGCGAGTGTTGAAGACCGCTTTTGGATTGATCAAGCCTTTGACTCTGGCAGGCTTACCGGGCCAGCCGCCCAGGATTACTTAAGTGACCTGGATTGATTATGGCCGTGTGACTGCGATCGCTGATAAATGGGCGTAATAGCTGGCTGCAAAGCGTTTTAGCTTATCACCCGCTGTTAGAAGTGAATCTCACAAGAGAAAGACTCCAGATCTCAAGTTGGGGGTGCTAGTCATGTTTTAACTCGAACATAAGCAGACTTTTCGGAAATTAAGTTTCTCAAAGTGGCGATCGCACCTGTCGATGGAATGTGCATAACTCCCCCATCAACAAAGGCTTACAGCGATTCGCAGTAGGGACACGGATCGCATTCTCTGACAGCCTTCACTGTCGGATTTTGTGGCGAAGCTCATCCCACAATTTGTGGCTTACTCCTGTCAAAACGGCTGTAAGTCCTTTGCTTCGATGATAGTGCGTAGCTCATGGCTAGCAACTTTGGTTAATGTGTTTGGCTATCAAGTCAGCTAAATCAGCTAAATCGGATAAAGGTTCAATACTGAGAGGAGAACACAGGTGATTCACGATAACGGAAGTAGCAACAGATCGGGCAACCGCTCTTTTGAAGACGTTCTACACGCCAGAATGTCTCGTCGTAATGTGCTTGCGCGTGGTGCGGCACTGTCGGCCACTGGTTTTCTGGCAGCCCTGGGTGGCAATAAGCTGTTTGCTCAAGACGCGACTGCTGCTACCGCTCAGGCTTCTAGCAATACGGTTGCTCAAAATGCTGGAACGGCGATCGCCCAGCGCAACAGCAGCCTGATCAACTTTTCATTCGTTCGTGCCGCTGATGGTGCAGGCCCCACTCCCAGCATTTCAGCAGATTACCAGTACGATGTGCTGATCCCCTGGGGCACCCCAATTCAGCCCGGTGGCCCAGCTTACAATGGTGAACCCAATAGACGACCTACCGCTGCTCAACAAGCTCAGCAGATAGGAATTGGTCACGACGGTATGTGGCTTTTCCCCATTGGCGATGGCAACGATCACGGAATGCTGGCGATCAACCACGAGTTTGGCATTAATCCCCATGTACTGGGTAAAGCAGCCCCAGAGAGTCTTGAAGATGTGCGCCTCTCTCAGCACGCTCACGGCGTTTCAGTCGTTGAAGTTAGAAAGGTAAATGGCAGATGGCAGAATGTTCGCAGCAACAACGCTCGCCGCATTCATGTCAACACCCCCGTTACTTTCAGTGGCCCAGCAGCCAACAGCAGACTGCTGAGAACCGCTGCCGGAAATCCAACTCTGGGAACCGTTAACAACTGCGCTAACGGCAAAACCCCCTGGGGAACCTACCTCACCTGTGAGGAAAACTTCAACGGCTACTTTGGCACAGCTAGCACAACGTGGACTCCAACAGAGGCACAAGCCCGCTATGGTTTCAGTGCAGGTGGTTTTGGCTACGGTTGGCACCTGTTTGACCCACGCTTTGACCTGGCAAACTCCCGCTACGCGAACGAAGAAAACCGCTTTGGCTGGGTGGTCGAAATTGATCCTATGAACGGCGCTCAAACTCCCGTTAAGCGCACTGCACTGGGTCGCATCAAGCATGAGAACGCAGAGCTTGTCGTCGGGCAAGGCGGTCGTGCTGTCGTTTACATGGGTGACGACGAGCGGTTTGACTACATCTACAAGTTTGTCTCAGATAGCAACTGGCGATCGATGATTGCTCGTGGCATCAGCCCCCTCGACCAGGGTAAGCTCTACGTTGCTAAATTTAACGACGATGGCACAGGCAACTGGATTGAACTCACCATCAACAACCCAGCTATCAGAGCTAAGCTTGCAGACCAGGCTGAGGTTCTGACTTATACCCGTATTGCGGCTGATGCTGTTGGCGCTACTCCAATGGATCGCCCAGAGTGGATTTCTGCTGCGCCCAATGGGGATGTTTACGCAACTCTCACCAACAACACCCGCCGCACAGAGGCTACTCCTCCCAACCCACAGGCACCTAACCCTTTTGGTCATATCATCAAGTGGCGCGACAGCGGCAACCACGTTGGCACCACCTTTACCTGGGATATCTTCGTTCTTGCTACAGATACTCACTCCACTGAGAAGAGTGCCTTTGGCAGTCCCGATGGTCTGTGGGCCGACCCCGATGGACGCTTGTTCATTGAAACGGATGGCGATCAGCCTGAGGTCAATGGCGTAAAGCTGAATGATCAAATGCTTGTTGCCGATACAAACACAGGTGAAATTCGCCGTATCTTTTCGGGTGTGACAGCCTGCGAAATAACTGGCCTTACCGTAACGCCCGATCGCCGCACGATGTTTGTCAATGTTCAGCATCCGGGCGATGGCGACCCCACGCTGACTAACTTCCCAGCACCCCAGGGTAGCGGTAGAATTCCTCGCGATGTAACCATCGTGATTACCCGCAAGAACGGCGGCATCATCGGTTCCTAGATCTGTTGCAGCGTTGGGACTCTGGCTATCAGCAGTCTCAACGCCAAACTGTTTGGTTTGTCCACCATTACTCACAAGGTGATTTTATGAAACGTTTTGCGCTTGCGGTCGGGTTGGGTTTGGGGTTAGCGGCGATCGCTGCGCCTGCGAATGCTGCACTGTTTGCTTGGGATATCGAGTACAGCGGCTGGTGGGAAGAGAGCGGCGGTGGCTCCATCTTTGGAACCATTGTTGCTGACGAGAGCAACGCTGAAGATGGCATCGTGTCGGGCGACGAATTGAAGTCCTGGCTCTGGAGCTGGAGCGGCAATGATGTCGTACCGGCGTTCTCCTTCTCTTCTCAGGAGGAAGGTGCAACCGTAGATTTCGATGCTGGCTTTTATGTAGATGACAGACTCAACCAGCCTGGTTTGCTAGACGGACTCGATCAAGGAACCTTCACTTCTGGCTCTGGAAATGAAGTCTTGGATCTGGAGTTTCTGTTTGCAATTTCCTTTACTGACAATGTTGAATCCTTCTCAGAAGGCAATGTCGGATCTGTGACCGGAACCGTTGCAGTTTCCGATCCTGTTCCTGTTCCTGAGCCTACCTCCATCTTGGGGTTACTGGCACTGGCAGGCGTGGGTGCTGCTGCCCTTAAGCGCCAAAAGCAAGCAGTTTAAGCTAAATGCTCTAAGTTAAGGGGGGCAAGATCTGCGACTCTTTAAAGAAGTCGCAGATCTGAGTACTCTGGTTAAACAAGGGGCTTAAGCCCCTTGTTCACGGGACAGGTGCTTCACGTACAGGGATGTCCTAACCTGTGTACATACAGTATATGTACATACAGATTCCTGGCTTTTAGCCAGGAATGCAATTCTGGAGGCTCTGCCTCTATTTGTAACGCAGCGGAGGCAGAGCCTCCGAAGTGACATTTCCAGGCAAAGCCTAGAAACGAGACAAGTTTATACTGTTAATTAGCAACACCAAAATTGCTCTGGCATTGACTGGGAAAACGAATTTGAAAGCAGGTATCGCCGGGTTGAGAGGTAACGCGAATATCGCCTCTGTGTCGTTTGACGATTTTATAACTGGTGTTTAATCCCAGTCCAGTACCTTTGCCAACGCCCTTAGTCGTAAAGAAAGGTTCGTAGATGTGGGGCTGCACTTCTGGCGGAATGCCAACACCGTTGTCTGCAATTTCGACTAGCACCCAATCTGCCTCACAGCGAGTGTGTATCCAGATAGTTGGCTGATGGGTGGTAGAAAGGTGAGTTACGCGATTTTGCCAACCCGTTGGAATCATCACGGGGTTGGTGTGTAGTGTGGGTGTAGATGAGGTTGGAGTGCTGTTGTTAAATCGCTCTAGGGTGGCGGCGATCGCATTGTCAATCACATTCATCCACACCTGCTCTAGCTCTGCCTCGTGAGACATTACCAGAGGCAAACCTTCAGCATAGTCTCGAATCACCGTCACGCCCCGCTTCAACTTGTGTCCTAAAATAGTGAGCGTGCTTTCTAGCCCCTTGTGGACATCAACTGGCTGAAGATCATCAGGGTCGATTGTCGAGTAATCTTGAACGGCTCCCACCAGTTGATGAATCCGTCCAGTGCTGTGCCCCAGGGTATTCAATAGCCCTACCACGTTTAGGGTGGCATCTAGCCAGGTGAGAGACTCTTGCAGGCAGGTTTCACCTAAGCGAGTCGGAATTTGGTCGAGCCAGTCTTTTTCTAAGCCAGCACTGACAAACGTAGAGGCAAGCTGCCAGCCATTTTGGATATCATGATCGTCCATCCAGTCGGTAAGCTGATCTTCTCGATCGCTCTGCGCCATCGGGTCAAGCAATGGCGGATTTTGGGCACGGGCGATCGCCTCCTGTTGCAGATTCGTCAAAAACTCACGTTGGTCGTCTGTCAAACATTGGTGAGTGATTTTTAACGTCTGAGTTTGCATCAGCGGAAACACCTTTCGCAACTCTCTCGCTGCCCGTCGCGCCGCCGAAGCCGGATTGTTTAACTCGTGCGCTAACCCTGCGGCCAGCGTACCGAGAGAAATCAGCCGCTCTCGATGCTGCGCTAAAACCTGAACCTCTTGAATTCGGGAAATCATGGTCTGCAAAACACTTTTTGCAACAGTGGGACACAATCCCATAAACTGCCAAAAAGTATCTGCATCCAGTTCCAGCACATGACAAACCGTAACGGCTCTACCACTCGCCCAAAATCGGGGAACCCCCATCAGCAGCGGCACTTCGCCAATTAATGTGGGGCGATCGTGCTGCACCAGCAAAATATCTTGATTGCCAGAGCGCTGAATCATGCGGCAAGTTCCTTCTAGCAGCACAAACACACAGTTAGCCAGATCTCCCTCAGCCCGCAACAGCCCGCCCGATGGAATTTTGACCGCTTTTCCCTGAGCGATCATCCATTCCAGTTTTGCCTCCGGTAAGTGAGCAAACACCGGAACTCGACGGAGTAAATCTGTAGTGACAGGAGCAGGTTTAAGACTTAGCATAGTTGGCTACTAATATAATTTGGCGTTCCGGGGCAGCAACTTGTTAGGTTGTCGGCTTGACAAATTGCTTATTATAGTCGTAACCAATTAAACATTAACATCTCAAAATGATGACAGACCAAGAGCTTGTGAGCCGAATCACCACCAATTCTAAAGTCATGGTCGGTAAACCTGTCATTAAGGGAACATGACTGACGGTTGAGTACATTTTGAATCTTCTTGCACATGGCGCAATGGTAGCAGAGATTCTGGAAGAGTATGAGGGCTTGGTCGAGACAGATATTAGAGCTTGTCTTTTATTTGCATCTCGCTCATTGGAAAGCGCAAGTTTTATGCCATTGGCTGTGGAGACAGCATAGGTGCGCTTTTTAGTAGATGAAAATACAGGTGTCGTTGTAGCACGTTGGCTGCGTAGCCAAGATCATGAAGTATTCTCCGTTTATGAAGAAGCACGAGGAATTGATGATAACCAAATTCTTGAGAAGGCATTTAACGAAAATTGGATATTAATTACCAGCGATAAAGACTTCGGCAAAAAAGTTTATCGAGAACAGCGATCGCATCGGGGCGTTATTTTACTTCGGCTTGAGAACGAACGCTCTGCTAACAAGATTGACGCTCTCCAGCGGTCATTATACGGCAGGACACTTGCAGGATCTTCAGTGGTTGTGGAAAAGAGAGCTTGAGGATGCACTCACGGAGAGGAATAGCTAAAATGTTGAGCAAAACATCTATCTACGAGAAAAACTAACATGCGGCAATCGGATTCAGACTCTCAGCAGAACCTTGCTCAGAAAATTGCAAAGTGGAAAGCTGGGCTTGCAGATCTGGGGCGACGGAATCCTCTCATTAAGTTTCGGCAAGATAGTCCTCGATCACTAGAAATTCTAACAGCACAGCCAGAAATTCTCTTCAAGCACCTAACTAAAGACAGGCAGGTGCTATATTTTCAATCGGACAGCGACGTTCAAGCGATTGTTCAGCCCAGACAGGCTAATACAACAGCGGCAAGAAATTCTGTTAAATTGAAGAACTCGTCAACAAGGTAATGAGCAATTGAAAAGGCTCAAAAAATTACGCAGTGAAGCGCGGCTTTCATTGGAAGAAAAGGGCGTAAATAGTCTGTTTTTAGCATTTGGAACACTGACTTGGCATGACAAAGATAAACCAGATGAAGCTTTAACATCACCGCTCATCCTAGTTCCTATAGAGTTGATTAAAGAGCCAAAACGAGATGTGTATAAGATCTCTATTTTGGAAGAAGATGTTGTTCTGAATCCAACTCTGTTACTGAAGTTAAAGCAAACCTTTGGAATTGAGCTTCCAGAAGGAGAAGCAGTCCAAGATATGGCTTATGGTGAACTAACTAGTCAGATTCGTAAGCTCCTAGTAGAACAAAAGACGTGGGAAATTAAAGAAAACGTTTTTCTATCACTATTTTCTTATGCCAAAGCCGCAATGGTTCGAGACATTATTGAAAATGAAGCTCGGATTTTTGCTCACCCGATTTTGCAAGCAATTAGTGGCAACCTCAGTTCTTACCAAGCAAGTTACAAAGAACCTCTACCTGCATCAGTCTTAGATTCACGAGTTTAAGCCTGAACAAATATTTCAAATTCTTGATGCTGATTCTAGCCAACACGGTCGTAATTGAGGCAGCAAAGGATGGTTCTAGCTTCTTTGTTCAAGGTCCACCAGGAACAGGTAAGAGTCAAACCATCGTCAATATGATTGCTGAATTGATTGGTACTGGAAAATCAGTTTTGTTGGTTGCAGAAAAGGATACTGCGCTTCGGGTAGTTTATCAGCGCATGGTTGAGTGTGGTTTAAATCATATGTGCCTGAACCTTCACCATAGTGGCACGACGGATAAGCGGAAACTTGTAGAAGATTTATCAAAGACTATTAAGTATATTGAACATATTGCCCAAAATTCTGATAGGGCACATCATGGTAACTTTTTTACTCAACTAGTATCGACTCGCCAATCTATTAGCTCATATCTTGCAAGTTTGCACGCCAAGGAAAAACCTCTAGATAAATCATCCTTTGAGTTATTTGGTGAACTGCTGCAAAAGAAAAGAGAGGGGGTTCCAGATCTTAATGTTATATTTTCTGATTTCAATCAATGGTCTCTTAATCGACTACAACAAGCAAAGAATTTACTGAATCAGTTAGCTCAATTTCTACCATTTTCAATAAAGAGAAGACAACAATCTGGGCAAAGAGTTCTCTTGATTCTTACTCATTTGAGCTTGAATTAGAATTGAGAGAAAAAATAGAAGAGTTTCAGCAAGCAATAGTTTCAAGCCAAAATATTAATCGACAGCTTCAATCAACTTTTCAAGTTGATGCTTTTTCAAAATTTAGAGTCTATAGAAACTTGCTGTGTTGCCTTGTCTTATGTATTAAAGGCTCCAATAGAGCTACCAGTAAATTGGACTAGAATGGATATTTCAATTGCCCAAAACGCTTTTGCTAAATTGAAAGCTGATGTTCAGGTGATTGAAGATTTTCAACCCCACTTAAAACAAAGATATTCCTCTGAATTGTTTTCTCCAGAGTTATCTAAATTATCTGAAAGATACCAGAAGTATAGTCGTTTTTGGTTTGTTCGGATCTTTAATCCTAGCTACTGGCGGGATCGCAAACGCTTACAGAAGCTACGCATTACAAAGCATCCAATTTCTCATAACGAATTGAAACGTGATTTGGCGCAAGCTGTACAGGTTCAGTCCGTGCGAAATCAATTCAGCCAAAGCAATTATCTTGCTCATCGAATTTTTGGCACTCTGTTCAATTCACAAATTTCTCAGCAATCGGAATTACAGACTGTTGAACATGCTTTAAGCTGGTTGATTGGCTTACAACAATATGCCCTTCCTGTTGATTGCGTTCAAAATGTTGTAAGTTCTCCCTCCCAACGACGCGATCTTGCCCAATTCATTCAGCAACTTAAACTAAACTGTGACCAAATTCGGAAAGGTTTAGATTTTCTGTTGTCACATTTTGATAAAAATGATGTTGCCGATTGCAACTCATCTCCTCATACAATCTCTTTTGCCGACTTGAAAACTTTTTTGGATGTAGCTCAGACTGAGCTGCCTTACTTCCAAGAGTGGTTAACTTACAGAGAAACTTGTGAAAGACTCGAAAATTTGGGTTGTAAGAAATTTTTAGATGTCTTGCGTAGCAGCAGACTGAACTCTGAGCTTTGGTTCCCAGTTCTGGAAAAGCTGATTTACCAGACTTGTCTTGATTCAATTCTTGCTCGAAAACCTGAGTTGAAGAACTTTAGACTTGAAGTACATGAGCGGCAAATTAGGGAGTTCACTAGACTTGATTATAGTCAGTTGGATGTTGCTAGAGAACGATTGAAATGCTTCCATGCAGAGGGCTGGCAGAGTTTTGAGAAAACTTCAATTGCTCAATCTGAGTTGCCGAGGTTGAGAAGAGAAGCAACTAAGAAAAGACAACATTTGCCAATCCGTAAACTTCTTAATGACAAGCAAAAGGGAATTCAAAATCTAGCTAAAACCTTAAAGCCTTGCTGGATGATGAGTCCATTATCGGTTAGTCAATATATTGATCCGAATGTGATTCATTTTGACGTTCTCATTTTTGATGAGGCTTCTCAGCTTCGGACTGAAGATGTTGTTTCTTCGATTATCCGTTCTGACCAGGTCATTGTGATGGGTGATAGAAAGCAACTTCCACCTACGGCATTTTTCTCAACGAGTGACAATGAGGAAGACATAGATGATGAAAACGATGCAAGCTATGAAAGTATCTTAGATGAATGTTCAAACTTTATGTTTGGGCGTACACTGAAGTGGCACTATCGTAGCCAAGATGAGCGATTAATCGCTTTCTCAAATCTTCATTTTTATGATTCCCAATTAGTCACATTTCCCAACCCTATTCAAAATCCAGATTTGGGAGTGTGGTTTAAGCACGTTCCTGATGGTGTTTACGATCGTGGTGGACGTAGAGATAACCGACGGGAGGCGGCAACTGTTGCTCAGTTGACATTAAAGCATGTTCAACTGAATTCTGACCAGTCTCTTGGAATCATTGCGTTTAGCGAAGCTCAAGCTGATGCTATCCAGGAGCAGATAGAGATTTTGGGAAGAGATTATCCTAACTTAGAAGCTTTTTGCCGTGATAACTCGCCTCAATTTTTTCTCAAAGCATTGGAGAATGTGCAGGGTGATGAGCGAGATGTGATTTTACTCAGCGTTGGATATGCCCGCGATCCTCAAGGCAAACTATCTCTCAATTTTGGTCCACTCAACAAGAAAGGTGGAGAACGACGACTGAATGTAGCTATCACACGAGCCAAGAGCAAAATCACTTTGGTTTCTTCTATCCTTGCTAGTGATATTGATTTAACACGTACTCAAAGTGAAGGCGTAAGATTATTACATGATTATCTAGAATATGCAGCAAGTGGTGGTGAGCGCTTACAAGGCAACTCGTACACCGATAATCTTCACTTTGATTCACCATTGGAAGAAGATATATATCACACTATAAGACAGCATTCTTTACTACAAGAATATATAATCCGTACTCAAGTTGGATGTTCAGGGTATCGAATCGATTTAGCCATCGCCCATAACAATCGCCTAGGAGAATTTTATTGGGGATTGAGTGCGATGGCGCATCATATCATAGTTCGTCTACAGCAAGAGATCGAGATCGTCTAAGACAGCAGGTGCTTGAAAGACTAGGTTGGCGTATTCACCGAATTTGGTCAACAGAATGGTTTCGTAATAAACCGGAGCAAATTCGTTTATTGGTAGAAAAGATCAATAAATCCCAATAAAATATGTAGCCGATATTGTCGTGTTTAGCTAGGTCAACCATGCCGTATAACAACCTTATTGGAGCGGACTGAAAAGATTTGGAGCGGATGCAATGGTTGCTGACAGCCGCTCAGCAGGAACGTTGACAGATTACTTCAAGCAACTACTCAACAATTTTCTTGTGGTGACTGAGAAACAAGTTCGATTTGTAAAAGTGCAATCGTGAGTTATGCCTTCTCTGTAAACGGCTCAGAAATTATAATGATGCAATAATCTAGTTTTTTAAACTCAGATCTTGCACCAAGCTGGTCTGTTGCCCGACGACCCGCCCTGGAATCAATTCCGGGCTAATAGCCCAAGTCCGTTGAAACGGACTCAAATGTCCATCAAAAGACCATTCCAACTCGTTAAAACGAGTTTTAGCTTTGAGCCTGAGATTGATCTCAAGGCTCTAGTGCAATGACTTTTGCCACTGGTGCAAGATCTCAGTAAACCCATTAGGCAACTTGAGAAACAGTGGCGCTTTCTGATTCTCTCAGATCCATTGGTAGATAAATCTGAAAGCAAGTACAGCCAGGTTTTGAATGAACCTGAATTTGTCCGCGATGTTGATTGACAACGACTCGATGGGCGATCGGCAATCCTAACCCCGTACCGTTGTCCGTTGCTTTCGTTGTAAAAAACTGGTCAAAGATAAAAGGCTGAATCTCATTTGGAATGCCAGACCCCGTATCTGCAATCTCAATTAAAACTCTTTCATCCACTTGAGTAGTTCGCAGGAGCAGTTGTCCTTTCCCTGCCATTGCATCGATCGCGTTGTCAATTAAGTGAGTCCAAACCTGGTTTAAATCGCCTCCATACACACAAATGGGAGGTAAGGTGCGATCAAACTCTCGAATCACTTCAATTCCAGAGCCTAACCGATGATTTAAGACGGTGAGAGTTCGCTCCAGTCCTTCATGGATATCCATTTCCTGTAAGGGAGCTTGGTCAAGATAGGTATAATCCTTTGCGGCTTGAACGAGTTCGGCAATGTGCTGAGTGCTAAATTCTACCTCATTAGCCAGCGCTAAGCTCTTGAGCGTGGCTTTTAACCAGGCTAAAACGGCACACACCGAACCATCGGGAACAACACTTTCGATATCATTTAGAATCGTGATATCCAAACCAGCACGAGTCAACACTTTGGCGAACTTTTGCGGGTGAGGAATGCTGCGCTTGAGCAACCATTGAACGATTTCTTCCTCCTGCACCTGCCATCCCTGAGGATTGACTTCCGCCGGGAAAATGGTCATCCGCTCCAGCAGGGTTTGCTGAAGTGTGATCAAAAACTCCTGCTGGTCAGAGGTCATGTGATGGGCGTTGAGCTTGAGGGTTAGCGGCTGGAGCCATTGAAATAACTCCTGTAGATGCTCAACCGCCTCCCGCTCTGTCGCGGCAACGTGCTGTAGCTCCTGGGCAAGCCCGGAGGTGAGGGTGCCCAGAGAAACTAGCTTCTCTGCCTGCAAGGAAACGGCTCCTAAATCCTGCGTCCGCTGAGCCGTTGAAATGAGCAATTCACGGTTGATGGAAGGACATAACTCCATCATTTTCCAAAAGGCGGCAGTATCAAATTCCAGCAAGTAACTCTCAAGTAACGCTCTTGCCGTAGTCAGATAGGGCTGATCTAACAAAATCAGTTCGTGACCAAAATAGGAGTGAGGCTCAAAGTTAGTCCAGGGAATTTGGCGATCGCCCACCTGCTTAGCACACTGAATTTCGCCCCTCAGCAGCACCCAAAAGTATCCTGATGGCTCCCCTTCAACAGCAAGAATTTCCCCCGGCTGGAGTGAGCGATCGCACCCCAACTGGGCAAAGTCAAGCTGTTCGTCGCGCAGGTCAGCAAACAGCGGTATCTGACGCAAAACCTTCAGATCGATCATGAGCCGTGCCTCAGCAATGATCCCATTTAGCCATCTTTCATTAACTGATAGCCTTCCATCAGTGACATCCCAACCATACACCTTATTTTAATCTGAGCGATCGCCTCTGTTCCTATTCCAGACCATAGATGTCTGCCTTTGAACACCATTTTTTAGGCGTTGCTGATTGAAGGGATGAATTTTCGTAGGGGCGAACGGTCGTTCGCCCTTATAGGAGGCACCGGAACAGGCAAATCATCCCTGCATTCAGCAACGCCAAATCGTGAGTGGTCAAATAAATTATCCTAACGGACGAATGCAGCGCGGGTCAGACAAGCTAGCTTTTTCGGGTTGGCGCGGAAACCAGAAAGCAGTACGTTTACAGATTTCAACTAACATCAGCATTAAAGGTACTTCAATTAAAACACCGACCACCGTTGCTAATGCGGCTCCTGAGTTGAGTCCAAACAGGGTAACGGCAGTGGCGATCGCCACCTCAAAGTGATTGCTAGCTCCAATCAGGGCAGCGGGTGCGGCATCTTCGTAAGGCAACTTTAGCTTTTGAGCTACGACATAGGAAATGAGAAAGATGAAGTTAGTTTGAATAAACAATGGCACTGCAATCAGTAGAATGTGTAGTGGGTTTTCTACAATTAAATCGCCTTTGAAGGCAAAGAGCAGTACCAGTGTGGTGAGGAGAGCGGCGATCGCCACTGGGTTCAAATACTTAAGAAACTGCCGCTCAAACCAGTCTTTCCCTTTGTGTCTCAGTATCCAATAGCGGGAATACATTCCTGCCACAAGCGGCAATCCAACATAAACTAACACCGACAGCACAATGGTTTGCCAGGGGACGGTGAGATCATTCGCTGCCAGGAGCCAGCGTCCCAGCGGCGCATACAAAAGCAGCATCGCCAGTGAGTTGACCGCCACCATCACCAGTGTGTGTCCCTGATTACCGTAAGATAAGTAGCCCCACATCAGCACCATTGCGGTACAGGGTGCGATTCCCAGTAAAATTGTTCCGGCGATGTAGGAGTTGGCGATCGCAATTTCGCTTCCTCGAATCAGTTCCGTTCCTGCAATCAGCGGACGAAACAGCCCGCCTAAAAAGAATTGGGCGATCGCCACCATTGTAAAAGGTTTAACCAACCAGTTGATTACCAGCGTGAGAATCACGGGTTTTGGCGCACGCATGGCATTGGCTGTCTGGGTGAAATCGATCTTCACCATGATTGGATACATCATGAAAATAGACAGATGGCGATCGGAACTGAAACCTGGTAAATGCTAATTGCATCCAGTCTGACTGCAACTTCTGGAAAGAGCCGCCCTAAGCAATACCTGCACCAATGCAAAGAAAACCCACACTGTCAGATA
>JAAUTN010000465.1 GCA_012031415.1 Leptolyngbyaceae cyanobacterium SM1_4_3
TCCTTCAGGGTCGATTTCCGAGAGGTTGGGTTCTCGATGCGGTTGAATCGTCATGCCCCTTATGCTACAAACATTTGCTCCATTCGCAATAGGTCAGCTTTGTTGCAGTGACTAATTACAATTTGAGAAAAATTAAAGAGTGAATTTATCTTCGATTCGTGAGTAGCCTTCCATTTCTGCATTTGCTTGACAGAAAATTTATCCTCTAGCTCATCAACAATCTTGTGGCATTCCAAACAAAGCATCATTAAATTAGCTATACCATCCCTATCAATATAGTCAGCTAATTCATGCTCACTTCGAGGACTATTCTTACCATGACCAATGATGTGAGCTACATTTGCAAGGCTAATCACCTCATCCTCAACATTAGCGAAGAGATATTTATTGCAACTCGGATTTTGACAGAAACCGCCACACTGCGCCCATAGTTTACGAGCAATGTTTGTTGCAATGCTTTTTCGGTTCATGATTGCTGTAATTCAGACTACAAACCTAACCAGTCTCGCAAGGATTGAGCGAGCCGACTAGCATCATCCTTAGCTAACTGACCGATCACTTTGATCACCAAACCTTCATGCACTGTGTACACGCCTCTTTTGATTGCGGTTGCCACGTTCAATCCTTCTGCTGCCCACTCAGCTAATACAAACTCCCCTGGCAGTAGAGAACTTGTTTTGCTTGTCAAAGGAGTAATGAGAATGTCTTGAGATGGATGTGATGCACTCACAACAACAGCAGGTCTTACCTTTGAACTTGATAAATCTGAGAAGGGATACCGCACCAGGATAACGTCATGTTTAGAGTAGCTGGGCATACACGTCATCCTCAGCATTGTCCCAAATTGAATCAAGTGAGGTTTGACTTGTGCTCAACCAAAATTCAGCCTCGTCATCTGGTAAAACTGTCACCAACACCCTTACCCCTTCCGGTACGTTCTGCTGACTCCAATAGCTCGATTTTTCCTTGCCGAACCGTAGCCCAGAGTGTTTTTAGCATACCCATTACATAAGACCATGCCTTGATTTTACGCCGTAATTCCTATTTATGCGATCGACTCCTGCAACCTCTAAAGCAATGCCACACAGACAACCTTGAAGCAAATTAGCCTTTGATGCCTACAGATAGCCTTGCTGCACCGTCCCCACCAAGATATGAAGCAGCCCAACGGCAAAACGCAGCGGCGGCAGATACCTTCAGCAACTCCAAAAATAGTTTTCAACCGTCCGCTGCCGTGACGTGTTGGGCTACTCTCTAATATTTTTAGATCACAGCACAAAAGTAATTCAGCCTCTCTCAAATTTGCTTTATTTATTACGGTATTACAGTTAGCAACGATAACTCTCTATAGTTGCGCAATTGTCAACTTGATTACGAAAAGCATCCATCATATTTATAACTTGTGAGTGCAACTGAAGGTAATCCTCCTTATCTAGTTTTATATATTCGCCATGAGCAACAAAATTTCTTTTGGCTAAAAGCTTGTTGTCAATTAATATCTGTTTTGTTTCATAGAACGAATAGTCTAAGCCAAGTACACAAGTTATTTCTCTAAGAACTGAAGACGAAAGATTTGCTCCAGTTTGGACTACATCTTTGTATGGAACTGAGCTACGCTTAATAAGCTGTGTGCGAATAAAATCTATCGTTTCCGTAAAAATAGTTGCTTTATTAGTTTCATTCGCTTGACTTAATTTTTGCTTTAAAGCAAGTGCAACAAAGTTGCTAGATAACTCATCGTACCGAAGTCTCTGCATTGCTACGTATTCTAAATAATTAGATGCCGCAGTTTTAATAAAACCTTCCCAATGGGCGTAAAGAATAGTAATCCCACTGCGAAGGAGTACTCTTTCTTGACTAGACGATATACTAGAAGTCTCAATAAGAGACTTTAAATTAGAAAGCTCTTTCTTGCGCCATGCTAGATCTTCCGCAAGGCTATCACTTAGTTGCTCCAGAGTACGTATCATCATACTTGAAACAGTTCACGTCCAATGGGAAGAATATTTTGAACTCTTTTTCTAGTACTTATGCTACCCCCCGGTGATCCTCCTAATGAAGAGGTAAATCTTTGGTCTAACCAAAGCTGTTTAACCCGTTCAAGAACATCAATTGGTGTGTTACGCAACCTCTCATAGTGATAACCCATTCCCAGAGCAACTGCTTCAAACATGGAAACCAGAAAACCACCAACAAACTTATCTCTCTGATAGTTATACTTTCGGAAGCTATTTTCTTCTAGTTGTTCAGAAAGAATTCCAAATGTTACATTAAAAGCATCCTCCTCAGCTTTATAGTCTAATTCTGTCGCCTCGGATAATTCAATCACGCGACGAGTTATAAATTCGCTTATGTCTGGATATGGGATACTACCTAAAGTTTCTTCATCCATACTTCGAAAAATTAAAAATCTTAGAAGAAGTTCCAAATCATATTGCTCTTGTCGAGCCTTATCTGATAGAAATATGCATGACTGAAATGCCTCGTTTTGACTCAAATCTCTTAACCAGCCATACATATTTCGATTAGACATAATTAGTAGACAATTTCTAATCTCTTGATCAGTTGCAATCGAGCCTCCAGTATTAAGCCTTTGGAAAAGCTCATATTTAGCCATTGGATCACTTTCTTGCTTAAGAATTGCTACGTCTATCTTTGATCTCTTAATTAAAAGACGCTGACTTTGAGTGAGTGAGTTATCTAGATCAGCAGAATCTTCCCATTTTTTACCCTTTAGCGAAGGTAGAGAATCTGCGGACTCAAGAATTAAAGGAGGTGTTACTTGTCCGTCTTCATCACGCAGTATTCCAACAAACTGATAAATAGTTGAAAGCCGCTGTAATCCATCTACAACATCCCAAATTCCATCATCGCGCTGTGATACAAAAATCTGAGGGATTGGCAACCCTATTAATAAGGATTCTATAAATCGGGTTTTTTGTGTTTGAGACCATCGGAAAAACCGCTGAAATTCAGGATGAATCTGTATCTCTTCATTGTCATATAAGCTAATTAGCTCCCCAACTGACATGGAGTAAGAATCAGTTCTAATTTCTTTTCTCTTATTCTCAAGCTCTTCTTGAAGTCCCATACTTTTATCTACTCATCTATCCATCTCTGAAATTTCAACCTTTAGTCAATCTTTACTGCATATGTACACTTCATCAGAGAACTGCTAGACATGTAAGCCCCCACAACCAATCTTAAACCATGATTCTCTATCGGTAGAACAAGCAGCCCAACGTTCTGGCTGAGCGGCTGCAAATAACTTTTGAATGCTACCTAAATCCCTTAACAGTCCGCTCCAGCCAGGTTGTTATGCAGCGTTGAAGCAAATTTTGATTATTTAATTAAGGAAAGTTGTTTCATTGGTACATTCAGCGCCTCACTTAATTTTTGTGATAGCCAAGTTGCTTCAGCATCATTTAAATTTCCGATTTCAACGGGCAAAGATCCTACCCAAAGGGTTATGTTTGCTGGGCAGTAAACCTTGTCCATTTCAGACCCTCGGCGGTAGTGAGTTCCCATTACTTCCAAATAGGAAACCTGTTCTTTTGAGAAAGAGCGAGTATGATAATAAGGAATTAGATAAGGAATTAGACCATAAGGTCTAAATTTAAAGCTAACGCAAGACCGATTGATAATCACTTCTTGTATTTCTGCTCCTTTTAACCATTTGAACAAACAAAAAGAGATCCACGAAAAAGCACTCCAAAGAATCATGCCAATTCCAAGCGGAGTGAATGCGACTAGGAAGAACAAAGGTAATAAATATTTGATATTCTTTCGTGGGAACAACCTAATTCTAATTTCTTCACTGTGTCTTTCCAATTGAATTGGACTATGTGCAGGTTTTCCTATAGATGGGAAGATACCAAAATTAGGATTTTTGAGAGCTTGAAGTGCTTCCTTTGCAGTGGCAAACCGCTTTGAGGGTACTAGCTGCACCATACGCTGAATCCAATGAACCAATTCCGCAGACAGCATTGGGGAGTACTCAAATTCCAGTTGTAAGTCGTCTGTCATCAGATCAGCCGGATGTTGACCTGTGACCAAATAAATCAGTGTCGCTCCAAGACTATATAAATCAGAAACAGGAGTGGTTCGCCCACTAAACTGTTCTGGTGGCATATATCCATATGTGCCTACCACAGTAAAGGTGACCCTATCTTTCGATACCACCGTCTGCACCGAACCAAAATCTACGAGATACACCTGTCCTACACGGTTACCCGAACGGTCTACCAGCAACACATTACTGGGTTTAATATCTCGGTGAATGACCGGTGGAAGTTGACTGTGTAAATAAATCAGAGTTTCTAGGAGTGATTCAGCAACTTGTTTAATTTCTATCTCGCTAAATGTTCGTCCAGATTCTACGTGTGATTCTAGTGGCGAGGCTTCAATATAGGTCTGAACCAAAGCAAATCCTTTATTGTCTTGTCCATCCAGTTCAAATGAGTTGAGATATCTAGGAATCTTAGGATGAGAGAGAGTTTTCAAAACCTGAATTTCTCGCTCAAAGAGTTTTAGCGTTTCCCATTCAAACTCAGAGCTAAATGTTAGAAGCTTTACAACAACTTGCTCTCCAGTTTCACGATCGAGTGCTAGAAGTGTTTGTCGCCCCGCTTTCTGGCTCAACTGCTGTTTGATTTCATAGCGATCACCCAAGACTTTAACCATCGTGTTAAGGTTTCCAACGCTGAATCGTCTTTTCTACCAAAGGTTTATCATTATTCAAGTCTAAGAGCTAATTTATAAAGTCTGCTGAAATCCTTATCAAATCAAAGAATTGCGTAGAGCAAGGCTTACAAGGCGATCACAAGCTCAAAAACAGACAAGTCAAGAGGTCTAGGCTTCTTAAGATTTACTTTATAAATCAGCTCTAAGATTATGCTGACTGTTTAGAAGACTTTACTTTGCGAAAACAGTGCTAAGAAACCTCAAATTCAGACTTTTACGGGCAGTTCGAGCTGCATAACGTTCCGGTTGAGCGGCGGTAAATAATCTTTGCATCGCCACCCACTCTA
>JAAUTN010000466.1 GCA_012031415.1 Leptolyngbyaceae cyanobacterium SM1_4_3
CGGCAAAGCAGGGGTCGGCAATGTTAGCGCCTAACGCTTCAGGAAAGCCTGCCCCAACCGTTTCGGCAACAACCGTTCCCTGCCAATTTTCGTTGAAGAGGTAAACTAAAGCTCGATCGGTTTTTAGGGCTTCTCGCACACCCGCGATCGCACATTGGTAAATTTCTCCGATGCTATCTGCATTGGCGATCGCCCCAGTAATTTCACTAAGCTGCTGATTTCGCAAGATAGCGCCATCTTTTTGCATCAAAAAAATCACCCGATCAACCGCCAGCCCAAGCTGAAGCGCTAGCTGTTGCAGAAAGTCAACTTCGGGTTGCTGCCAGACGTGAGGTGCC
Organism: Leptolyngbyaceae cyanobacterium SM1_4_3; assembly: GCA_012031415.1. Taxonomy (GTDB): domain Bacteria; phylum Cyanobacteriota; class Cyanobacteriia; order Elainellales; family Elainellaceae; genus JAAUTN01. The sequence goes on from JAAUTN010000466.1 coordinate 339, forward strand.
GCACAGTGATGAGCAACCAGCAGCCCGTAAAGTTCACCATCTCGCAAAACAGGCGTAACCAAATTGGCTTTGACCTTAAGCTGCTCCATCAGCCGTAGATGATCGGGATGAAAGCCTGCTTCATCAACGTTATTGGTTGCAACAATTCGTCCTTTTCGGTAAGCCTCGATTAGCTCTTGTCCAATGCAGGCATCTTCGATTCTGCCTCCTCCAGCGCGGGGATATTTAGAATCAACTGCCTCGGCTGAGATATAGCCACTCCAGTTGGGCGAAAACCGATAGATTACAACCCGGTCGGCTTTTAAGATTTGTCGTGCCCCTTGCACAGCCGTCTGGAAAAGGGTTTCCAGGTTTTGTAGCGTGCGCGTTTCAGAAGCCGCAATGGTGCTGAAAAACCGAGCTTGTTCAATAAAAAATTGGGCTTGTTCGAGTTCTTGAGTCTGGCGGCGGATTTGTTGGGTCATGGCAACTTCTGAAGCCGTAACCTGCTCTACTAGCTGGTTGAAGGTGTTGGCAAGCTGCCCAACTTCGTCATCCCCAAAAGCATCTGCCCGAATGGTGCGATCGCCCTCCAAAAATCGATGGGTCGTCTGCTGTAGCTGCTTCAGCGGCACCGAAATCTTTTTTCTTAGCACGGCTGCTAGCACCACTCCAACCCCCGCAGCGGCAGTGGCGATCGCCAGCAACCCTACCCCTCGCAGCAATACAGCATTGGAGACTCCTGGCGTTTCCTGAGCAATCATGCTCTCCAAATGACTAGATTGAACCAACACAGCCTGACTTGCTAACTCATCAGGAAATGACACTGGCGGCTCCCAATTTCGGTTGACCCGTGACGAAAACTCTACCTCAAAATTTTCAACCTGCCGACTTTCAACGCCGACGACACGGGCACTTTCAGCTTGGCTGTGCGTCTGATCAGGTAGCAGGTTTGTTTGAGCGTCGTTAGCCTTTGCCGCAGCCAGTTTAGCCTCAATCTCGTTCACCGGATGGGTTTGTCCCGCTGAAACCAGCAAAACTACTCCCGCTCCTGCCAAACTCGCAACAGAAACCGTTTCAGCCATAAGCCCTCTCATTCCAACTCTCTTTAAGGTGCTAAAAGACGCAGCTTCATGTAAAAACGGCGTAACCAACAATTTATGACTGGAAGAAGGCTTTTGAGACTTCTTGAACAGAGACTCAGATTGGGACTGCCTCAACGCAGTCTCAGAATTAGCCGTCATTTTTGAAGGGTTTAGTTCAGATGCAGTTTGATGTTGCACTTGGGAATTAAAAGCTGAATCCGAGTGAAATTGAATTGCCATAGCTCAGTTTTCCAAAAGGTAGTAAACCAGGGTTAGAAGCCTGACCTGGTAAAAGTTGAAGTGCAAATATAGTGCAAATAACTTGTGTGAGAAGAGAGTGTTTAAGCAGCTAAACAATGCTTGAATCGCCACAAAATCTCACAGACTCCTACAGGCAGTCTTCTGAGGAATCTTCTAAAGTCAAGTTTGAGTCTTCCAGACTTAATAAAACCTGGCTACAAGCAAACCTTGCAGACTCCGAGCCACCTCCACTCAAGACCGCTACACTAGCGGCTCCTCCCACTGCTTTGGCGGCTTTAGCCATTTCAACTGTTACCTGGAAGACGCAAGCATTAAAATCTTTTTCAGATTCAGGATTGGCTTTAGGATGCTCAAATTTCCAGGCCTCAGCTAAAAAAAGAGCCATTTTTGCCAAAGCTCGTTTTAGGGTAGGACTTGCTAATGAGATGGGTTGACTGTCGAGACTAAACAGCCTCAGCCGAGCAGTTATTTTTTGTGAATGGCGAGATGAGTTCATAAGACTAATATCTCAACAACTTTATATTGGAGAGGCGAGTAATTTTACTCATCAAAACCCAGTCCCAACTTAAGAGATGGGATTAGCCTAGCCCAAGCTCCAGCGCCCGTTCGCTTGTCTTAGGCAAATATTTTGGGTGTAGGTGATGACTTGCTAAACACCAATGTAATAATGCAACCTGCGATTTGGTGGGTAAAACCGCTACAACTTTTCCTGGTAATGCACCTGCACTGTAAAGCCCGCTTCTAACAGCTTCAGCTTTTATTTAAGAGCAAACTAAAATGCATCTCATCGCTGCAAAATGACTGCCTAGAAATGTTCGATCAAATCAAATCTAAGTAGCAAAATCTGCCTTTAGGTAGATGAACAATATCAAAATACAGATTGGGAACTCAACCGACGCAAACGCGTAAACAGGTTGCTGTGTGGGGCTGTCGAAGCCTCGGTAGCCTTTTGAACAGCTTTTCCATCCCTTTGCAACACGTGTATTGCACTTCATCAATAATCTTTTACCTGTAAGGTTTTTGCAACCGCATTAGATAAGCTTTATAAACCTTTCATGAACTGCTCCATTTTATTTAATCTATCTAAGACAAAAGTTGTTTGAAGTGGTAGATGGAAATTGCTCAACTCGAGCTTAAGTGAGATAATTGTTCGTAGGGAAGGTGTATCAAGTGTGTGGCGACACAAGCATAGCAAGATAACTATCCACAAATTGTCTGGCACTACAAAGATCAGCCAGATAGCGCAGTGTTACCATGACTTACACCTCAATTACACTTCAACTGCCCGAAGAACTCCGTCAAGCGATCGCTGCCCATGCAACGGCTAATCACACCAGCGAGGATTCACTGATCCTGAGTGTTCTTGCTGATGCTTTTGAGATTCCTCCCTTATTGACTCCTGCTATTGCGGAAGCAACCCAGTCGCAGCAGGCTGAGCTAGAGGAGCAAATCTCAGAACTGATCAGCAATTTGGCAGAGATGCAGCAAGGCGATCGCCTTAGTCTAGAGGACCTCCGCCAGATTGCTGACCTTAAGCAGGTGATTGACTCTCTGCTAGAAATCGACCGTTCGCTTCTTGAATTTTCCCCAGAACCATTTGAGAGTCGTTTCCCCGGACAGCGTTTGCAGCAGCAATCTGCTGATTTAGCACTGCTGATCAACGAGCGCAACAGCCAACAGGCGATCGTCCTAAATCAAATTCTCTCTGGTATACCGGATTTGATTTTCGTGCAGGATCGTCTGGGTCGCTTTACCTACGTCAACCCCGCTGGGGCCCGCACCTTTGAGTGTGACCGCAACTATTTAGTAGGCAAAACCTGCGAAGATTTGCATTTGTCAGCTAACCTCACCGCTCTGCTCAATGAGCAGCACCGTAAAGTCTTCGTTAGCGGTCAACCACTCAGCGGCGAAATTAATATTCCGACGGCTACTGCATCCCGTGACTACGAATATATCTTCAACCCAATTCGCGGAATTCAAGGCGACATCAGCACAGCCGTCTTTGTTGCACGAGACATCACGGAGCGCAAACAAACAGAAATCGCCCTGCGAGAATCGGAAGAGAAATACCGTAACTTATTTGAATCAGCTACCGACTCGATCTTCATCGTTGATGCTGTAACGCACGAACTCCTAGAGGTAAATTGGGTTGCATCAATCTTACTGGGTTATACCCGCCGAGAGCTATTTTCAATTCCCTTTAGAGAAATTAGCCTGCCCTTAGATACTTCACGGCGAACATCTTTAATGCGAGATCTGGAAAATTTTGGCAGCGTTGTGTTTGAACACGTTTACCGCTGCAAAGATGGTAGAGAAGTTCCGGTTGAAATCAGCAGCCGTGTAATCGAATACGAAGACCGACTCGCTATTCTTAATTTTGTTCGCGATATCACTACCCGCAAACAAGCTGAGACTTACCTGCGTGAAAGTGAGGAAAAGCTGCGAATTGCCCTTGAAGCTGCACAACTTGGAATTTGGGATACTGAGTTAACGACGGGCAGAATTACCTGGTCGCCTAACCTGGAAACGATGTTTGGCTTCCTGCCTGGAGCATTTGATGGCAGCTATGAAACCTTCCTGAGCCATTTACATCCTGACGATCGAGACTATGTGCAACAGGCTGTTAGCACTGCAATCAGACGGCAAGAAGATTACGATATTGAGTTTCGGGTCATCTGGTCTGACGGCACTGTTCGCTGGATTGCCAGTAAGGGAAAAGCTTTTTACAGCGATACAGGTAAGCCAGTTCGCATGGCTGGCATAAATCTAGATATCACCAATCGAAAACGGGCAGAAGATTTAATCTACAAGGTTCACCAGGAGTTGACTCAACAGTCTAACGAGCTAGACACGGTTAACCGCCAATTTCTGGACGAATCTAGTCGAAGTTCACCAAACGAAACGTCTACGAACCCTGCACTGCCGTCGTTAAAGGCAATCTGGAAATCAGTCGAAATTCAGCGGCGGCGCTATCGAGACCTATTTAACGCAGTGTTTGACATCTATCTGGTCGTCAACTCTTCTGGTGTAATTCAGGAAACGAGTCAGGCAGCTACTGTTTTATTTTCCAGCAAGCTAGATGGACTGGTTGGTACAGCCTGCTACCGACTTATCTTTGAGCAGGATCGCTCAACGCTCAAGTCCCAATTCGATGAATATAGGCAGGTAAAACAACCCAGAGTTTTGGAGTTGAGGTTTAAACCCCTCAGAGGAAACTCCTTCTCAGCCCGAATTACTATCTCGGCTGCCTACAACAGTATGGGAGAGGTCATTAGCTTTGCCTCCTAATTCAAGGAGCCTCAATTCGTGAACTGAACGGCACTGAAAACTTGTCTATGAATTAGGTTT
>JAAUTN010000467.1 GCA_012031415.1 Leptolyngbyaceae cyanobacterium SM1_4_3
GATCGAAGAATCGGCACGACAGGAAACGCTAATGCAAAGCAATCATCTTTATCTTTGCGGCGGCACCCGGCTAAATCTGCAACACCCGATTCATCAGCTTTTACACAGCGTTTATCGAGCAACGCTAACTCGAACTCGTGACTTTCCGCTGTTTGAGCAGGTGATCAAAATTGTCTCCTTTGAAGAAATTGAGAGTCGTCATCTGACTCTTCAGCACAAGCGGGGACTGTGCCGATTTATGGAAGAAGCACTGTGCAATGCCGGGAAGTATGCAGAAGGAATGACTCGTCTAGAGGTAAGCTGCAAACTCCAAAACGGTTGGACGATCATTCGGGTTGCCGATGATGGCATAGGAATCAAAGTAGCCTCCTCTCAACGGGGCTACGGGTAGCCGTCAGGCGGCAAGCCTAGCGCGTCAGTTAGGTGGAAAATTTCGACGAACTGCTAGTTTTCCTAGAGGCACCGTTTGTGAATTAACCTATCCAATAGTTCAATCTCGATTCTGGCCTTTTTTCAAAGATAGGATAAAGTCTATTTCTGCATTCGGAAAACCGTAAGCAAACTAGCTTTGCTTCGCAACTAATCTAGCAGGCAACAGGAATGCGAGATCAATGAATTATTTCTATTTTGGGTATTGAAACGATGTCGAACATTCTCTAGGAGCAAACTATGTGGGGCGATCGCCAGTTCATCAAATTTACCTGCACTACTCTACTCATCAGTATTCTTTTCACTCCCGTAGTCGTCAGCCTGCACCACTCTGCCTTTGCTCAAACCCGAAACTATATTCCGCCTGAAGGTGGCTCACCTCCGAGTGCCCCTGGAATAGGTGGCGTTAGAAGCGGTAGCTGCACAGGCGCAACGAATACCGCATTCACAGCGCTTGCTCCGTCAGGGCACGTGGGTCAAACTGCCCTGACCCATCCAACCTTTGCCTGGTATGTGCCTGATAGTCAATCTTTGACAATCGACTTTCGCCTCTATGTATACGGTGCAGATGGCAGACTACAGCCGCAGCCCGTTTACCGCACCGAGTTGAATAGCGCACCTGGCATAATGCTGTTTACCTTACCTGAAACCGAGCCAGAGTTGTTAGTCGGACAACGCTATTACTGGCGTGCTGGTCTGGTTTGCGATCCTAATCATGGTTCTGAGACGCTAATTGTTGATGCTGAGATGCAAGTTGTAGAAGGTACTGTGTCCCAGTCAGAGCGATGGTACGACTTGCTGAGAGAGACACAAGTGACTAGCACCTCCGAAGCTCAATCGCTCTCAGCGTTACTGTTAGAGTTAGCTGCGCTAGAAAACTGCCTCCAGTGAAGTACTAGACAACGAAGCAGAGACAGCAACCGGGCGCGATCGCACGAACTTACTCAATCAAAGCCAGGAACTGTTGGAGCACAGTCAGCAGCTTACGCAAATTGCATCAGCCGAACGCTAGTGCAGCTTCAACAGCCAGGTATTGCTTAATAGGCGGTATGTTTTTGGGCGTGAAGCCTTTTCTACGCCCAAAAACATATTTAGATCCGGCAATGCCCAGCTACAGCCAGTTCCCAATTAAGATGAATGCAGACCAAAAAAATGGATGAGCAGTTTGTTCGCTTTCGATCAGCACCTTTTGCGCTGCCTGTAGAGCCTGAGCCTTAGTTATGTTGGGGTTGACTAAGCCCTGATAAAATTCACTCACTATCTCTGTAGTCGCCTGGTCGTTGATAGACCAGAGTGAAGCCAGAACCCGCCTAGCTCCAGCCTGTGCGGCGATCCCTGCTAGTCCTAACGCTGCACGATCGTCTCCAGTGGCGGTTCGGCAAGCACTGAGAACTAGCAACTCGATTGGATTTCGTGAACTCGTTTGTCGAATGATATCGTCCAAAATATTAATCGTAAGTTTTTGATTAGGTTGAGCTGGATCAGAACCTGTAACCAGGAATGCATTTTCTGCTTCCGCGCTAAACTCTCCATGAGTAGCAATATGGACGATCGGGAAAGTATCTGTTTCTAAAGTTTGCTCAAGCCGTTCACGAGTAAAGTTTTCATCCTGTAGCTCTATGCTTCCAGGGAAGATCTCTTGGACTGCCTGAAGTTCCGATTCAACATATCTCAGTGCAGGAAAGTCAGTGCCGTCTACGGTAGCCCTTTGGGTTAAACCTAACGCTAAAGCACGAAGCTGTTGGCGATCGGTTGTTTCTAAGTCCGTTAGTCTTAGACTTGGTGTAACAGCGATCGCATATTTTTCAACTAAAAACTGATTGCCGTTGTAGAGCGCTGCCATCGGTGCGCTCCGAAAAATGCCATCTTGGACAAACACCAGAGTTTGAACTTCGTTTTGCTCAAGCACGGACTCAAACGGCCGAATGATCCAATCATAAAGCTGTTTAGCCAGGGTAGGATCATATCCACCTAACGGAGCACCAGGAATTGAATCAATCAGATTTTCTAGCCCCTTACGATACTCATTAACAACATCGGTTGCAGTGTCTTGACTGACATAACTATTGTTTTCGCCCTTAATCCATTCAAACTGCTGTAAGGTCTGCTTTTCCCCTGTGATAGATTGGGTTGGAATATTGAGAATGACAGCAACTCGATCATTGAGCAGAACGGTGCTGAAAATCGCCGCATCAGAGACGTTACTGGCAGAATTAATGTCTACTTCATTGAGTGCAGTCAACACACAGTCATTGCCAAAATAGTTTTGCAGTTCCGCGAGCTTAAGGGTATCTAGCGTGTTCAGAACGCGTGAAACATTATTCTCCTCATTCTGAGAACGCACTGAAGTTAAGACTGAAGGCTGCTCCTGCTGAAGTCGAAGTTTGACCAGTTCGCGGTAAATCGGTTCAACTGTCTCCCGAAAGTCAAACTGAATATCTCGACCCGCAGTGAGAATATCTTCCCGCAAAGCATCTAGCGTATCCAGTGACTCTTCATAGGCGCGAATCGCTTCTGTTGATTTACCCTGAAGATTAAAAATTCGTCCAGCTTGCCATTGCCACAGATACAGACTGTCTCTTGCCCCTAGTTCCTGGTCAGCGGTTAGCTGAGCTTGACGAGTTAGTGTTAGTGCCTGCTCATAGTTACCCTGACACTCATACAGATGTCCTAATTCACCCAGAGCAAATGATTTAGCCCGAAGATTAGCAATTTGTTGAGCAGTTGCGATCGCCTGTTCCAATAGAGCTTGCGCCTGAGGATCAATCGTCTGACTAACACACTGTCTTTCTGTTAGCAGCGTGACTGAATCATCTGTCAGTTGCACAAACCGAGCAATGTCGATTGAGGCATAAACCTTCTCCTGAGCAGGAGGCAGCGTTGCGATTAGTGAAATTGCTTCTTGTAATGCACTTGCACGTTCTGCTGTTTGACCAAAGCGAAAGTAAATTGGAAGTGCGCTGACCAGAGCACGGAGTTGACCAGAGCGATCGCCATTTACCTGAGCAATTGAAAAGCTCTCTTGCAGATGCTTTAAAGCCTCAGCATCAAACTGTTGTGCCCTTGCCTCAAATTCTTCTGCTTCCTGCTCTTCTTCGATTTGCCTGGATGAGACAGCACGACGGTAATCCGCTTGTGCCAAACTGACCTGAGCATTTCCTAAACTATTCAGCGTTGAAACAAGATAATCTGGTTTTTGAAGCTCTCTGGCGATCATTAGGGCACGGTTAAGCAAAGGAACAGCGCGATCGGGTTCTCCTAAAAGACGGTAAGCATCTCCTAAGCTACCCAATGCAGCAACTTCACCAATTTGATCAGAATCAGGCAGTGATTCAATGCTCCCCAACGCACTGTTTTGAGCACAAACCGTTTCACTTGGAACATTACATAGCAAGGTTACGGCTTCACCGTACTGCCCAAGCCGACTGTGTGCCTGAGCCTGCTCAACCAGCATTCTTCCAACTTGTAAGCGATCCCCAAGCTGCTGATAAGCCGAGCCTGCCCTTTGCCAATACTGAAGTTCTTCGCTGGTTTGCCCTAAAGCTTGATAGGCCCTTGCCAGATTTTCTGAGGCGATCGCAACTCTTCCAACGTTGCTACTGGTTTGGTAAGCAGCTAAAGCCGACTGCCAGGAGGTAATTGCAGCTTCAAAGTCGCCTGCACTATAGCGATCAACTCCTTGCTGCATCTGCTGCTCAGCACTTTGAGTTTGGGCGATCGCAGCCGAATTAAATAAAGGAATATTAGAGTACTCCAACGTCAAACTGACTACAAGTCCAATAGCAAACAGTAAACTTAAGAAATAGCGTTTTCTAAAAATATTCTGGTCAAGAAACACAGAGATGCCCTCCAGAAATCAAGTTGTTGTGAGAGATACTGCCATCAAATGCCCCTAGTGCTATAGACTGGCGTTGTTCTATAGAAATGATAGGAATAATGATTTGGGCAAAGTCAGAATTTATATCACTAAGTTCTACTAAACCTGTAAGCACTTTGAGTATAATCTCAGATTAAGTACATAAAGAAGCCTGAATTTTGGAATTTACTCAGGATTATGTTCAGTCAAGCAACTTTCATCTTGATTGGTGATGCACGGTTAGATAAAGTTCGACTTGGAAAATAATCTATTGTTATTTTCTTCGCTGCGAAGGTTGATTCATGGCTTACAAGGTAAATCTCTCCATCAGCGACAAAATTAGCGGAGAAGTTCAGATAGTCATAGCAAGTCGTTTCATTGAGCAATAGGCAATTGCCCGTTCAGTTTGAGGAACGCTCACTTTGCTGCAAGCTTCGTCTTGCGACCGGTACAACGGCATGGAGTATTTTTCAACAGGCAACTTGTGTTCCTGATGAGGCAGATTTAGGGCAGCTTTGGAATGCTCTAGATGAAGCCTTGCCAGTTCTGGATATATCAAATCAACTACAGGTTACCGCAGAAGCGATCGCCCAGATTGCTCAGCTTTTTCAAGAGCGATCGCAATTGGCATTTGAAGAATTGGAAGCGACAACTAGTGAAGAAGGACCCATCATTGCCGGAAGATGCCTTCACTTGTTTGTGCGCCAGTCGATGC
>JAAUTN010000468.1 GCA_012031415.1 Leptolyngbyaceae cyanobacterium SM1_4_3
GGAGAGGGGTTAGGGGTGAGGGCATGTCGATCAGTGAAGATTTAGCTCGCTAACCGGAGAATCCACCAGCCGCCCCACCGCCTGAAGCAGCGGCTCCGGCACTTGGTGCGATCGCCCCCGCAGCCAAGCACCTGCGACGATCTCCAGCGGCGAGTCTGTCACCACCTCACACCGCGCCTCCAATACGCTGTGGATCACCGCCATCAAGTTTAGCGTTGGCTCACAGAACTCGCGCCACTCCTGCACCAGTTCCGGCACGCGGCTGATGATGATCCCGTCAGTACAGCGATCGCGCACCCCCATCTTCTCCGGCTGCGCCTTCCCACCCACATCGACAATCACCAGATCCACCACCCGCCGCAGATTCATCACCGCCGCTTCGTGGTAGGCAAAGAACGCAGCCAGCAATTCCTGCGCTGACGGGCGTTCGTGAATTCGTCGCTCATGGTCACGCACGAGCCGTTGGATGAGAGCGCGATCGCCTTTCATGACTCCAGTTTCCCTCGCCATCCCAATTGGCTCGATGCAAGAAGAACGTACAGTCTGGATATCGCGCCGTCAAACTTACCCGCAAAGCATTCGACAGCACACTCTTCCCGCTGTCTGGCGGCCCTACCACCAGAACTGCCGGAGCTAATCGATCGCGCAGCAGCGGCACGGCAACCACATCCCCCACTGCCATCCCAACTTTGCGACTGTGAACCACGATCGCTTGCGCCTCTGGAGCGGAGAAGCACCCAATCCAGGGAGCCTCACGACAAAGCGACACCAAACGCCCATAAACCCAGGTCGGCACAGGACCAAACAGAATCACAGGCTGGCTCAGGTCTACATTTGGGGGAAGATCCAGATCAGCCAGTTCTGCCGGATCGATCGCCCGCCCGCCCACATGAGGCAGCACTGCTATGATCTGGTATTCCGACTCAATTCGACTTAAGCGAATCATAGCGGCAACGCCAACGGCAGCACTTCCCCTACCTTCACCAATCGGGTATGGGTTGCGACTACTACGGCTCCCCCGCCATCCCCCAAGCGCGGATCGTAGCAGGCGACCCATGCCGCCGCATGACACTGATGCACCAGATAGCCATAAAGCCAGATCGGGCGTTTCCCCTTCCAATTACAACTCCCTGGCTCCACACAATTCCCTCCGGCACCGCCAGTCCCTTCAAGTCCTGTGGTTCAATCAATCCATCTTCCGCTGCCAGATGAATATGCAAATGCTGGTAGGAGAGTCCCGATGTTGTTTGATGGGAAATGCGGGTCAGCTCGATTGCCAACATGGAAAGACCGCTGAATGTCAAGCTGAGAGTAGCATAAGTGCGACTGTCGATCGAAATTCTGATTGGAAGCACCCCTTTCCAAGGCTGTGGCACACTCGTAGAACCAGGCGTGACGGAACACTGGTTTTTCCAGGTTTATTTAACCGTTCCACGCCGAGTAGAACTGTACGTCATCCCAGGCTATGACTGATGCATGGCAAGAACCTCCCAGTATTCCTTTGTTGCAGTGGCTCGTGCGGGGTTCCCTCAAACAAAACCTGCTCCAGTCCATTCGTCTGTGGGTCTGGCTGCATCTACTCTATGGCGAGACAGGTGACCTAACCTTGCCCCACAGGTTTAGCTACGTGGATTGGCGCGATCGCTTCTTCACCGCTGACCACCCCACCAACGAAGTCCAACCCGCCCTCCACAACCTCACCTGCCCCTGCACTAAAGCAACCGCTGCTTGGCTGTTTCACCCTGATCTGATCGTCACCCAATCGCAGTGGCAGGCATACCAGCATCGAGCAAACGGACAAGCATCCATTCGGCAGCAGCGCGATCGCTTCCAGCAAAGCCTGAGCGATCACGACCTGCTCCCCCTCAATTTTGATCATCTGCTTCAAACTCGTCTGTTTGGCTTTACCCGTCGCACTCTTTCTAAAGATCTACATCACCTCGTCAGCATGGGATGGCTTACCTGTGAAGGCAATTACTTTCAAAAAGTAACGTCCTGGCCTGACCATCCCCGTGCAAAGCAACGATCCCGCCATCCCTCCGGACAGGAATTTGCCTTTTTTACACAGCCGGATCTGACGGCGATCGCCGACAATTTTTCCCGCACCTTCCAGGGACACCACCGATTCTTCGTCCATGTCGATTACGTCATTTCTCAGCAAAAACTCGATCGAGTAGACGATTGGCAATCGCTGCTAGCCGATATCTGGCAGCAAGACCCGATTCCCCCAATCCACCTCCAGTATCAGGCCGCAGGTGAAACGCAGGGATGTTCGCTGATCGTTTACCCTGTTTGCATTTACTACTACCGTCGCGGCCCTTACTTGTGCGCCTACGGTCAGGTGCCGTCTGCCGATCCCGCCCTGAACTGGCGCAACTACCGCCTCGATCGCATTCTTGCCATTACTCCCCTTGCTTGGAATGATGCGATCGTGCCCCAAAGCTTGCAGCGACAGCACCAGAAACAAACCCTGCCAACTCCTGATGAAATTGAAACTGCGATGGACGAAGCTTGGGGGTTTGACTACTATCAGCCCAGCCAGTTGCTACTTTTGCGCTTTGATCGAGAATGGAACGATCGCTACATCCAGGACACCCTGCGCCACAGTACCTTTCGCAAGATTCCTCATCGCGAGGTAAAAACGCTAATTTGCCACTCTCTCAAAGGTGAGCTTCAGGAACAACTGCTTGACCTGTGGCGCAACCGCTCTCCAGACGATGCTTATTATCAGGCGTACTACCGTCAAAATGATCCAAATGTGCTTCAACGGCTTCGCGCTTGGCGACCCCACATCGAAGTCTTCCTTCCCTGGGAACTCCGTCAACGCACCATTCAAGAAATCTTACAAGAACTGAAGCTTTACAATGACTAATCTTTCCACTGTAATTTTGAGCGATCGCTTTGCCGATGCCTTTGCCTACGCCCTCCAACTCCACCGTCATCAACTCCGTAAAGTCAGACCGATTGCCTACATCAGTCATCCAATGGCCGTCGCTTCCCTGGTGCTTGAAGATGGCGGCAGCGAAGATGAAGCGATCGCCGCGCTCCTCCACGATGCTGTCGAAGACCAAGGCGGCGAACCGATTCGGCTCGAAATTCTGCATCGCTACGGCTCCAATGTTGCAGCCATTGTTGAGGACTGTACGATTCCTCCCCGCTCCGCTTCCCAAACCTGGCAACACCACAAATTAACGTACCTCGATCAGATTCAGCGATCGTCCCCAGCAGCTCAGCGCGTCATCCTAGCAGACAAACTACATAATGTGCGATCGCTCATCACCAATCTCAGGCAGGTTGGGGAAAGCACCTGGTCAGCCTTTGCCGCTAGCAAAGCCGATAACATTTGGCTCCACCAGGCTCTAGCGGATTTGTTTGAGAGCCACCTCCAGGGCAGTATGGTTGTGGAGTTTCGACAGCAAGTTAATATTTTGCTGAGCCTGACATAGGCATCCCAACTCCTTCCTGTTCTGACGTGGATAATTCTCTCAACTCCACTCATGGCGATCGCCAATTGTCCGACTTTACCCACCTCAAGGGAATCGACTCCGAATGTGCCGTCCGGGTAGCCAGTCAAACAAGAGACTCAGGCTGACTCTGAAGCCAGGGTTGGAGCAGCAGTAGACATAATTTCCATCATCCAAACAGCGATCGAAATGGGGTGAAGTGACTTCATCAGGAGACAGCACAACTTTCTGATGCAATTGTGGCACTTCATCTTAGAACTAGAAATTCCCTTGCTCGTCTAGCCTCATTTGAAGACGGGCTACCGCCGGAAACCCGATGCAAAATAAACCAGCAAAGTAAAGCTGGAAGCAAGCCGCGATCGAAAATTTAGGTTTATGAGTAGTCGATCGCCCAACCGACAAGATAATTAACGCCCCGACGGATTGGGCGGTTCTTTTCTCACTTCGATTTTTCCTTCCCGTTCCGCTTCGTCGATCGCCCGTTGCAAAATGTAGCCTGCCAGTCCAGCAACCGTGCGATCGTCAGACTCAGCCCACTGCTCCAGCTTCTCGTAGTACGGGTCAGGAAGGGATATTGAAATCCGCTTCGGCATTTCGATCATGTGTATTTTTCTCCCCAAATCATACGGCTGCTCCTGTTCCTACACTCATCTGCTGCTTTTTTACAGCTTTTTAATTGTAAAATTGCAGCAATTCTGCTAATTTCAATTTATTCGGACGCTCGATCGCCTGCTACCCAGTTGAGTGTTTGGTGTGTTGTAGGAAGGAGTCAAACTGGAATGTCAAACCCTGATGAGTCGATCGCATCCGACGCGACGCCACAACCATCACAGCCTTTTCGTGAGGAGTTGAACTTAATTCCTTTGCAGAGCAGAACGGTTAGAGCGATCGCCCTCCCACCCAACTTTCCTGAAACAACACAGTTCCCCAGATACCCGTTCGGAACCCGCTGCCGCTGGATACCCAATCCCAGCACGGATTGGGGCACGATCATTGGTCAGGTCTATGCTCCAGTAGAAACTGTTGAGCTGTCCGACTCGCAGTGGTCATGGCTTTATTTGTTGTTGCTCGACGCGGATAGTCCTTCTCGCACTTGGCTGGTTGCCGACTGGGTGGAAGAGGACAGCCTAGAACTTCTGCCCGTTCCAGACCAGCCAACCTCATCCGAGGAAGCAGCATGACTCGCATTCCTGGTCAGCAGCCACTGGGCGAGATTGAGCGTGCCCTCTTTCGGCTGTACGTTCACTGCCACCTGTCGCTTTCCCATCCGCGCCAGCTTTATCAGGCATATGACCTCACCTATAACCAACTGGCGCTGATCGCTGGATGCAGTACGCCGACGATCGAACGGTGGATGAGCCGCGATCGCGAACCGCGTGTGTACAAGGATATCTACCTGCGCCGCCTGGGAGAATTTCACTTTTTGCTAGGGCGTGTCATCAATTAAGCCAGATGATAGAAGCCGCCATGTAAATCGCACTGAGAAACGTCTCTGCTAGCTTGTCATAACGTGTCGCAATCGCTCGA
>JAAUTN010000088.1 GCA_012031415.1 Leptolyngbyaceae cyanobacterium SM1_4_3
CGTATCGGATAATTTACAGAATGACTCAATGAGGGCTTAGGGCTAGGGACTAGGGCTAGGGGCTAGGGGCTAGGGAATTCACTCGTTCCACTCGTTGCCAAGCTCCGGCTTGGCAATGCAATTGGGGAAGCTCCTGCTTCCAGTAGCAGCGGGAAGCTCCTGCTTCCCGTCAACCGTTACCAAGCTCCAGCTTGGTAACGAGGAATGTAGTTGCACTCTCTTTCCCTAGCCCCTAGCCCCTAGCCCCTCCCTCTTCCCCTTAGGGGCTAAAATAGATCCAATCACTGCCTAGCTAAAAACTAATCATGACAACTGCTGCTCCGGTTAAGACCCAATATGAAGCAGTTATTGGGTTAGAAACCCACTGTCAACTCAAAACTGACACGAAAATTTTCTGCAACTGTTCTACCGAATTTGGCACGCCTCCCAACACCAATGTCTGTCCGGTGTGCATGGGAATGCCGGGGGTGCTGCCCGTTCTCAATCAAAAGGTGCTGGAATATGCCGTTAAAGCGGGTTTGGCGCTGAACTGCCAGATTGCCCCCTACAGCAAATTTGACCGAAAGCAGTACTTTTACCCCGACCTGCCGAAGAACTACCAAATTTCTCAGTTTGACCTGCCGATCGCCGAACACGGTTGGCTAGAAGTTGATGTTGAAGATGCAGATGGCACTCTGGTACGCAAGCGCATTGGCATCACTCGCCTGCACATGGAAGAAGACGCAGGCAAACTGGTACACGGAGGCAGCGATCGCCTCTCTGGTTCCACTCACTCCCTCGTAGACTACAACCGCACGGGCGTACCGCTGGTTGAAATCGTTTCAGAGCCGGATATGCGCTCTGGGCAAGAGGCAGCTGAGTATGCTCAAGAACTGCGGCGAATTATGCGCTACCTGGGCGTGAGCGACGGCAATATGCAGGAAGGTTCCCTGCGCTGCGATGTCAACATTTCGGTGCGTCCCGTTGGTCAGGAAAAATTTGGCACCAAAGTCGAAATCAAGAACATGAACTCGTTCAACGCGATTGAGCGGGCGATTAACTACGAAATTGAGCGGCAGATTGAGGCGATCGAATCGGGTGAGCTGATTTTGCAGGAAACGCGGCTGTGGGAAGAAGGCTCTCAGCGCACGATCAGCATGAGGATCAAGGAAGGCTCAAGCGATTACCGCTATTTCCCTGAACCAGATTTGGGCCCGATTGAAGTGTCTGCTGAGCAGTTGGACGAGTGGCGATCGCAGCTTCCTGAACTGCCTGCCAAAAAGCGAGAGCGCTACCAAAGCGAGTCGGGGCTGTCTGCCTATGATGCGCGAGTGTTGACGGATGACCGGGCGATCGCCGAATACTTTGAAGCTGCGATCGCCGCCAAAGCCAATCCCAAACTGGCTGCCAACTGGATCATGGGCGACATCAGCGCCTACCTGAACGAAAAGCGGCTCAGCATCAGCGAAATTCCCCTCCAGCCCGAAACCCTGGCAGAACTGGTTGAACTGATCGAAAGCAACACCATCAGCAACAAAATTGGCAAAGACATTCTGCCTGAACTGTTGGCTAATGGCGGCTCTGCCAAAAAGCTGGTAGAAAGCAAAGGGCTAACCCAAATCTCTGATACAGGTGCCCTGGAAGCGGCGATCGATGCCGTCATCGCTGCCAATCCTGACGAACTGGCTAAATATCGCGGCGGCAAAACCAAGCTGCTGGGCTTCTTTGTTGGTCAGGTGATGAAGCAGACGGGTGGACGAGCCGACCCCAAGCTGACCAACCAGCTTCTAAGCAAAAAATTGAACGGCTAGAGTTGGGATTGCGGATTAAATAACTTGTGGGGTGGGTGTCTCACCCGCCCGGACGGGCAAGATGCCCATTCCACAAGACAGGCAAGTTTTCATTCCATAAAATGTACAGTTTAAATTTCCATTCCTTAAAAGGGTGCCGACAGGATTTTAGCCCTGACGGGGACAAATGGACGTTCGCCCCTACCTAAGCATTGTTACTGATGCATTAATCTTTTTCAAAAGTTGTTCTAAACTCAAGACTTAGTGAAATCCCAGGGAAATTACTGCTATCCCTGGAATTTTTTAGGGCAAACTCTAAATTGAGGGGTCAAACCCCTCACCCCAAACAGCGTTTTTCTGGCCTTTACAAAACTTCTTCGGAAAAACCTGGTTTAGGGGGTGACACCCCACACCCCTTTAGTGCCATAATACGCTAAGTAGATGCACCCTGATGGTAGGGAGAGCCGTTAAAACGACTCTCCCTTTTTTATGCCTACAAATGCCCATAAATGCCCATAGAACAGAATGCCCCAAAAAGAGGGCAGCGTCTGCTTTCTTTTGCTAAGATATCTAAGCTAGATTCATGCGGATGTGGCGGAATTGGTAGACGCGCTAGATTTAGGTTCTAGTTTCGCAAGAAGTGAAGGTTCAAGTCCTTTCATCCGCATAATGCTCGAAGTTTTTGCTGACGCAATCGATCCATCATCTGACGGGCAGAAGAACGATAAGCATCTCGGCTATTCAGTAGAGCAATCCATGCTCAACAATCTGCATGAGTTGATTCCATTCAGACGAGTCATCGCTAGCAGGTACGGCAGTTGCCTCTTCTAAGAAGGTGATAATTACCGCTTGTCCTTCTTGCCCAACATTCTATCCCTGTGCTACGAGGGCTATGTTTATTTGCGGTGTATGACTAAAGGAGAAGAAAAGTGATGGAATAGGGTTATTCAACCGTAACTGACTTGGCGAGGTTGCGTGGTTGGTCAACATCTAGACCTCGACGAGCAGCAATGTGATAAGCGAGAAACTGGAGCGGAATCACGGTGAGAATTGGGGACAACAATTCATCTACAGGCGGTACGGGCAGCAGGTTGTCAAATACCTCAGCGGCTTCTGAGTCGTTCATTGGAGTTACGCCAATCAGCCGTGCGTCTCTAGCTTTTGCCTCTTGTGCATTAGAGAGCGTTTTTTCGTAGACGCTACCGGGGACGGCGATCGCCACCACTGGCACTTTTGCATCCAGGAGTGCAATCGGTCCGTGCTTCATCTCGCCTGCGGGATAGCCCTCCGCATGAATGTAGCTGATTTCCTTGAGCTTCAGGGCACCTTCGAGGGCGATCGGAAAATTGATGCCACGTCCTAAGAAGATAAAGTCTTTTGTCTCTGCAAAATCGTGCGCCAACTCTTCGATGTAACGTTCCTGGCTTTCCAGAATCACTTCAATCTGAGAGGGTAGTTGTCGCAGTCCTGTAAGGATTTCCTCCATCCGTTCCAGGGGAAGTGTTTTGCGGCGATAGGACAGATCTAGCGCCAGACAGTAGAAAGCAACCAGTTGAGCGGTAAAGGTTTTAGTGGCTGCAACGCCGATTTCAATTCCGGCGTGGGTGTCAATCAAGTAGTCCACCAAGTGTGCCAGGGAACTATCGGTGCGGTTGGTGATTCCCAAAAAGCGTGGGTGATACGGTGTCTCTTGTTCCAAGCGACGCTGCTTTTCCATGTTCAGCGCTGATAAGGTATCAGCCGTTTCCCCAGACTGGGTAACTCCAATGGTTAATACATTGGGCAACAGCGGCGGCGGCGAATAGCGAAACTCGGAAGCGTACTGCACAACTGTAGGAATGCCTGCCAATTGCTCTAGCAGATATTTCCCGACCAGGCTAGCGTGCCAGCTTGTGCCGCAGGAGACGATTTGAATTTGGTCTAAGTTGCTGTAAAACGCTTCAGGAAGTCCCAGGTTAATCGGGTTCTTGTCCTGGTTAGCAGTCCAGTCGCTATTGATGTAGGCTTCCAGGCAAGCGCGTACTACACCCGGCTGTTCGTAGATTTCCTTCACCATAAAGTGACGGAAGCCTTGCTTCTCAACAATGATCGGGTTCCAGTTGAGGGTGCGGGGTTGTTTTTTAGCGATCGCCCGCAAAGCTATAGACCTCAACTCCCATTGGCGTGAGTCTAGCCAGTTCCCCATTGTCTAGCGTCAGCACGGCGCGAGTATGCGTCACCAGAGCAGGCGTATCCGAGGCGCAGAAAAATTCACCCTGCCCAAATCCCAACGCCAGCGGAGCCTGCTGCTTCACTGCAATCAGTTCATCGGGGTAATCAGCACAAACCATCGCCAGCGCAAACGCACCTTGCAGCCGATTTACAGCTTGTCGTGTCGCTTCTAAAAAAGGCGACTGGTAGTTCAGCGATTTCTCAGCTTCAGACGGGTTTGCCATGAACTCAGCAATCAAATGAGGAATGACCTCTGTATCCGTGTCTGAGCGAAATTCGTAGCCTTTTGCCTTCAGTTCTTCCCGCAGTTCCCGATAGTTTTCGATGATGCCATTCTGGACGACAGCAATTTTTCCGGCTGCATCGGTATGGGGATGGGCGTTATATTCCTCTGGTTTGCCGTGCGTTGCCCAACGCGTGTGACCGATGCCTACCTGAGCCGGATTTTCCAGCCCTTCTAGCTTTTCCTGCAAGTTTTGCAGCTTGCCTTTTGCCCGTACACAGTGAACCTGCCCTTCCCACACGGTAGCAATTCCAGCAGAATCGTAGCCGCGATATTCTAATTTGCGTAGCCCCTCCAGCAGAATTCCGCTAGCTGCCTGGGTGCCAACATATCCTACAATTCCGCACATTTCACACGACTCCTGAGCAAAAATTGGCTGTGCCGCACACGATTCTAATACATTGCTTCAATAATAGTGTCTGAGGAATTTGGTGGGTGGCGATTCTTGTAGGTAAAAAATAGGGAGCAAGTTGCTCCCTTTAGGCGTTAGATCCTGGTATATCCGTCAACCCAGGAATAGTAAAGCGAATCAATCGATTAGTAAGCCAAGCCCATGCTGCGGGTGGTTTCAGCGCCCAGATAAACCCGAATGCTGAGGAAGTCCGTGGGGCAAGCGGTTTCGCATCGCTTGCAGCCTACACAATCTTCGGTGCGAGGGGAGGATGCAATCTGAGCAGCCTTACAGCCATCCCAGGGAACCATTTCCAGAACGTCGGTAGGGCAAGCCCGGACGCACTGGGTGCATCCAATGCAGGTGTCATAGATTTTGACGGTATGAGACATTGAATAAAGGCTCCAAACTACATGATGTTAACAGTCGTATCGGCGATTTTGCTGTTGAACCTGTGCAGCAGACCGATGAATAATTGCTTTGCAGATGAAACTAGTTTACAGCAGTGCTTTTACCCAACTCTGAGAAAACGTGCAAAACTTCAAAGAACGTAATATGAGGGGCTAGGGACTGGGAGCTAGGGGCTAGGGGTTGGGTATTGATCACGGCTGACTAGTTCTTACCAAACTCTGGTTTGGTTGGGGTAGGCAAGTAGATTCTCTGGGGCGGCTCGCAAGATGTTTTTACCGCAGTCTGTGGATGATCCGGAGCTGGCAGAGATCGGGATGTAGTCAGTTCCAGGGAAACAGGGAAGCTCAAAAACGAAGAGGGTTTACCAATCAACTGTTTTTCAACTTCACATCCTGAATAATAGACACTGTTCTGATCTCGCCATGAGCAAGGAAGGAGGACTGACTGATGAAATCGCAAACTTCCGCTACGACAAGTTTTGCTACTGAAGTTTTTGTTAAGTCTGGTTTACCGATTTTAGGCTTTTTGTTGCTTTTGCTTTTGCTTTAGCTCTACATCACCCGCCCTTCAGCAACCGATGACTCATTGTTCTAACCTAGCTGACTACAGCTATACAGTGCCGACTCTTCTAACGCTTTAATGCTTCAGGCACCATGCTGTGATTAATAGCTGCGGTACGGACAGGTGCAGAAGTTGGTGCTTGACGCAGTTTGGCAATATTGCTGAGTGCTTTTTGGGCATTGGCTTTGCTGCCCCTTTTGGTGAATAGCTGGGCGGCAATTTCCAGGTCTGCGATCGCCCCTCCTCGATTGCCCAACCGCTGATAGGCAATGCCCCGATAATAGTGAACAATGGCGGTGTTGGGTGCTAGGGCGATCGCCTCCGAATAATCTGCAACGGCAGCTTGAGGATTGCCTAGTTTCTGACAGGCCATACCCCGGTAAAAGTAGGCGATCGCATTGGGTTGAATTTGGATAGCCAGACTGTAATCGGCGATCGCGCCATAGTGGTCGCCCATCTCCGCCCGAATGAAGCCCCGATTGCAGTAAGACGCAAGGTGACGGGAATCTAGCGTAATTGCTTCGCTCAAATCAGCCAGTGCGCCGGACTTGTTGCCCTGGTCATAGCGCACCAGTGCGCGACCGTTATAAGCGGCTGTGTCTTGTGGGGTGAGAGCAATCAAGCTGTCAAAGTCGGCGATCGCCCCTGCCTTGTCGCCCAGGCTATAGCGCGTCACAGCCCGATTCCAGTGGGCTGTGACATCTTGAGGATCGAGCGTTGAACGATCAAAACTTTCTGTCAGCTTCTGAATCACCTCAGGGTCGGTCGTTCGCAGTTTCATTTCCAGGTTAGATAAAACCGTTGCCGTTGTTAGCACTCCGTCTACCCCCAACAGCGCAAAGGACTGATCGGAAACCAAAAAATTCTCCCGCGTTCCCAAAATTTTGAAATGAAAATACTCTGGGTAGTTTCGCTTAAGCTGCAAAAGCTTGTGTAGTGTTTCCTGAATTGCCCCTCGTTGAATCGGGTCGATCGCCCACTGCTGATTGATGCTGCTGAGAAATCGGACTTCGTTGCGGTCAGCAATGTGACACCAGCCTACGTCAAGCTGTCGCTTTTGGCTCAGCAAAGTTTGCAATTTTTGCATCAGCGTATCATCCAAACCAGACTGTGCTGACCATTGCCAGACTAAAATCAGCCGCTCTTGAGTTTG
The DNA here is from genome assembly GCA_012031415.1 of Leptolyngbyaceae cyanobacterium SM1_4_3. Lineage (GTDB taxonomy): Bacteria > Cyanobacteriota > Cyanobacteriia > Elainellales > Elainellaceae > JAAUTN01. The sequence continues at coordinate 6,780 of JAAUTN010000088.1, forward strand.
AGACAGCGCCTCTTCTAAAATGGCACGACTCTTAGAAACGGTCTGTCCGTTTGACCCTGGCTGGTCGGTCAAGTCAAAAACCAACTCATACTGAAGTCCCGATGGCAAAGCTTGAAGCTGATGATTGACCCCTTCTAACGCTTGACAAAGCGTTGCCTCAACTCGCGTCTGGAAATTTTTTGAGTTGTTTTTTAGCGCTGCCAGTCCAACGGTTAGATCTTCCAAATGGTGGCGCGTCATTTCTGCTTCTTCGGCTGGAGGCAATTGGTTTACCTGATCCTGAAGCTGTTTATGCTGTTCTGCTAGAGTTTGCGTAAACTGTTGCAGCGAGGCAAACTGCTCTTGAATGCTGCTGAGGTAGGCGGTCATTGCCCCTTCAGCTTGCAGATAGAGATCCGAAGAGGCGGGATCAGGATTCTGCAAGCTGTTGAGGTAGGCAGTCATTGCCACCTGAGCTTCTGAAAACAGATCAGAGAAGGTTAAAGCGGGCATTAGCCCATTCATTGACGAACCCAAGCGAGCCAAACTTTCTTCCAGGTGGGTCGTCGGGTCAGGGGGAATATAGCCCAATTCCAGCGTTGCGGTGGGGTCGTCCAGCGAGTTGTTGTTATAAATTGAGCCGTCAAATCGAGGTAAACCGTCCAACAAGGGATTGTACGATAGCTCCAGGGTCGCTGCGGGGTCGTCCGCTTGGGCGGGTGGGTGGAAGGGTGGCGGGTATTTTAGCTCCAGCGTGGCGGTTGGATCAGGAGTCTGAACCGTTTCAATTTGTCGTCTGAGGTTCAGCGCGGTAGCCTCAACGGCTGAGATGGACTGCTTTAGCGCTTCTTGCTGCTGCTGCATCTCTTTCATGCTAGCCATCAGTGCCGACCAATCACGCTTGGGCACCAGGGTCGTGACCATCTTGATCAGTTCTGCGACTTCTTGCTTTAAGGAAGTAGAGTCAACTGGAGGCGGCAGTTTTTGAAACTGGCGGTTGAGGTGAGACACCTGATCCCGCAGAGAAACGATGCTGGGTTTAGTTAAATTGGTCAGGTTTTGCAAATTTACCCGAATTTGCACCAGTTCTGTCTTAAATTGGGCGATCGCCCCTCCACTTCCTCCATTCGATTAGCAGGCGAAACCTTTTGCAGGTAGCTGGTCACACCCGCTAACGTATCTGAAAGCTGGGCGTACTGCTCATGAATTTGGTAAATCTCTTGCCGCAGGGGTTGAATGCCCTGCTGCTCAATCGGGTCAAGCCGCTGCTGAAGCTCCTGCCGAATTTCTTCGACTTCGGCATTTAACTTATCTAAAACTTCCCGGTTGTTGCGGGTGATAGTCTTCTTCAGGCTACCGATCGCCTCTGGTGTAGGCAGCGACATCATCTGCTGGTTCAGTAGCTCGATATGTTTAGAGACGCGGCGATCGAGTTTGGAGAGGGCGATCGCCGTGCTGTGTTCGCTCTGGTCTTCAAATCGACGGCGGTTAATCAGGTTTAGCAGCACCAGCACAGACAGCGGCGTGGACGCAAACAAAACCTGCTGGGACATGAGGGAGACAACTGACCCAACCCCCAAGCCAACCAGCGACAGAGACTCAACTAGCTCTAACCAGTGACGTTTTTTCAAGGATGCCCCGACCTGGAGAATAAGAGTGAAGATGGCTCAACCCCTGGAAGGCATATTTCCTTCAAGTAGTCGAGACAATTTAATCGAATCTTCTGACAAACTGGGAAGCAATCAGGAAATTCTTTACGGCAAAAGATATTAAGCCGGAATTTACAGAGAACTTTCCTACCCAAGAATTTTCATTTAATGTTCCTTTTGCACTATGGTGTTACTCGCTATGATATGAACACCAGTGTATGCCTACCCCAGAACAAGCTTTTGCTTGTGTCAGAGTGTGTCAAATGCTCTCAAATGGCTATCAGCCCATTCATATATTCCGATACAACCCAAGTACAGAGACGATGTTTATTCTTGCTGGTGTAACTGAGAGCTTGGAGATTCTAGTTTTCTCAAACGGACAGTGGGGGTTTAGCGATGACGAAGCCTAACTTTAGTCAAATGACTCGCCAGGAATTGAGAAAATATATCCTGACGCACCGAGATGACGATGAAGCGATTGAAGCTTTGATTAAAATGGGCAATCCTAACAGCCCGGTGTACCCGTTTCCTCAAACTAATGAGGATTTAAAAGTAATGGAAGAAATTCTTAAAAAGAAACTGGGCACCAATGGAGGCACGGTCTAAGAGGGTGTTCAGGCAAGAATTCTGATTTGTTTAAGCATTAGCCGCCGACATTCCCCAAATCATCAGGCATGATCAGGGTAGTTGGGATAGTGTGGCGTTAGCACGGCAACCCTGAATCGGAACAAGCCTGAATCGAAACAAGCCTGAACAGCCACCGCCCAAACTGCACACTGCAAAGAGGAGTTGGTTATGGAACAAGGTGAATTGTTGACATTAATTATGCTGCTGACCCCCGGCTTGCTGCTGTCGATTTTGGTTATGGCAGTCTTCTCAGTGGGTGGTTGATGTACAGCCCCGCATTCCTAAGTAGATAATGTGCCTCATCGCAAACTGGGTCTTTTGCTCACCGATTGCTGCGTTTTGATCCCTAAATGCTAGTTGAAGCACAACTCTGGGGTAAGCATCATGGTGCAGCATAGACAGCAGGGTGAACCGTTACAAGTGGCGATCGCTCCTCAGCTTTGGCTCTGGTGGACACTGGCAACTGCGATTGCGGGGGCGATCGTTGGAGCATTAGAAGCGTCAGGGTTTCAGTTTCTAGCAACTCTGGTTTTTACAGGCTTGTTTATTGGCACAGCCCAATGGCTCATTTTGCGACACTACACTCCCAAGTCTTCCTGGTGGATAGCGGTCAGCACATTGGGATGGATTTTTGGGCTGCTGCTCAGTTTGAGTTTAGATGGAATTCTGAATCCAATCATTCAATTCCTGAGCGGGCTAGGCGCGTGGGAAGTGTTTTGGATGAATTTAGTCAGTCAGCCCGTTGTGCTGGCAATTTTGGGTGCGGCTCAGCTACCAATTTTGGGGCGATTGGTTCGCAAAGCCTACTGGTGGATTCCCGTTAGCGTTCTGGGTGGCGCATTGCAAGGCGCAAGCGGTTCGGCGATCGCATATCTCATACAGCCAGGGGTATTGTCAGGATCATTCGCAACTGCCCTAGCCTATGGATCAGGTTGGTTGACCTATGGCATCGTCACCGGAATTTGCCTGCAATGGCTATTGCGTCATCACCCCCACTAGGGCAGAGGCAGTACCAAGAGTACCAGTAGGGTGTGTTAGGCGAAGCCGTAACGCACCAGAAGCTTTCAGAACGGCGCGTTACGCTACGCTAACGCACCCTACGAAAATTGCTTTCTCCCTTCCCCCTTCCCCTTACACACCGTAGGGGCAAAACATTTATGATGAGGATGAATGGCTCTAACCATCCATCTTCGACACAAACGCTTTGCCCCTACTTTGAAATTACAGAAATTGCAGTTAAGCTGCTAAGGGTCTAACGGCGACCGCGAACGGGCACTTTGTTGAGATAGTCGATGTCAAACGCAGAGGTGCGCTGGGCGTAGTTGGGTTTGGGGGCGATCGCCGCTGCCAAATCGCGGAACTTGCGAGGGTCGCCTTCGCGCAGTTGCTTGTCCTGGTATTTGCGAGTGTAGATTTTCTCCAGCACAAACCGCCAGTCGGTGGTGACAGTGCCCGCCTTCTCGCGGAATTCTTCCCCGTAGCGAGGAGTCACCAGGTTAAACGGACGACCTTCCATCCGCTTGCGCTGGTAAGGCACGGTGTAGTCGCCAAACGCCAGAGTATATTCTTCGCTGTCAACCAGGGCATCTACCAGTCCGTAGTAGCCCAACGTTGCCGCTTTAATTGACCAGGCGATCGTTTCATCTTTGTTGTAAGGCGCACGACCCAGCAGGCGCTTGAGCAGCACTTCGACTAGACGGTAGTTATCATTTACGGAAACCACCAGGCTATAGAATCGCTCTGACTTTGCCAATCCGCGAATGAAGTCGCGCACGGTGATTACGCCATTTCTCAGTTGAGATTCTAGCGTAATTTGGCGGTTAAACTTGAGCGTTTCATGCTCACTAAAAACCTGACGGTAAGCCGCCCAAATCAACTGTTCGATTTCGGTCGCAGAGCCTACGTCTTCAATGCGGTAGATGTAAGGCGTATCCTCATCTAAGTCAGCGACACCAAAGCTTTTAACTCTTTGGTTTTGTGTAGTGGGTTTATATTGAAGCAGCGGCAAGGTCATGCCAATGTCTCCCTTGTATTTGATGTGAGTGTAAAGCTAATTTGCAAATGGGATTGCCTGGAGCAAGCAGCTGAGCCTGAGCTAGAAATGCGGATGAGCAAGCCCTTTGTCTGATTATCTCGCGTCTTGTGCCTGGATGCTGGCTAAGTTGACGGCTAAATATTGCTGATTCAGCACTTATCCCGCTGATGGGGTTGATAACGCCAACAGCAGCATGAACCCAACCAGTCCAACCAGGGTAATCAGCACGGCGCTGACTCTCGACCAGTTCGTGGTTTTGAGGAATTTCGACAGCTTGAATGGCTGGAACTGATTGGGTTGAGGAGTGGGGAGGCGATCGCGGTAATCTGCTCCATAGCGCGGCGTAAAGCTAAATGGACGCTCTGCCATACGCTTCCGCTGATAGGGAACGATCGCATCACCAAACGCCTGATTGTATTCGTCGCTGTCGATCAGCGCATCGACAAAGCTATCCCAGCCGCGATCGCCAATTTGCACCGACCAGGCAACTTCCTCTTCTTTGCTGTAAGGACTGCGCCCTAACAGCCGCTTAAAGCACAGTTCAACCAGTCTGTAGTTATTGTTAGGGGCTACAACAAGCTGGTAAAACCGTTCAGATTTTGCCAGTCCGCGAATGAAATCTTGAACTGAAATGGCTCGATTCTTAAGCTGAGTTTCCAGTGTCACCTGACGGTTAAACTGGAGCATTTCTTGCTCGTTAAACACCTGACGATAGGCAGATTGAATCAGTTCGTCCATTTCACTGGGTGAAGTTGCGTCTTCCAGTCGGTAGATGTAAGGCGCTTCTCCGGTTTGGTCAGCGGTGCCAAAGCTTGACACTCGCTGGTTTTGAGTGGTTGGTTTATATTCCAGTAATGGTAGTGCCATAGGATCTCCCTTACTAAAATGATGCTGTCAAAGCTTACCTGACTGGGAAGCTAGCAGAGGTGCTGATAGAAGCGAGAACGCCTTCAGGTTTGCTATCTCGTGTCATGTCGGGAATGGTGATATTCGCCGTTTGCACAGAGACAACCTGGTTAGGCGTAATTTTGATCGATCGCGCCATTTCCATAAAGTTGTTGATGTCGCCCCACTTGTAGCGCTGTTCTTCCAGGCGATCGCGCCAGTAGTCACCATAGCGAGGAGTCACCAGGTTAAACGGACGATCTTTGTAACGGCGGCGCTGATAGGGCACGGTGCTATCACCAAAGTTGGTGGTGTACTCGTCACTATCGACCAGCAGATCGACAAACCCATCTACGCCCAGCGTGGCAATTTTAATTGACCAGGCAATTTCTTCCTCTTTGCCGTAGGGCGCACGACCCAATAGCCGCTTCAGGCTTAGCTCAACAATTCGGTAGTTAGAATTGGTTTCAACAACTAGCTGACGGTAAACATCAGATTTTGCCAAACCGCGAATAAAATCGCGCACGGTAATTGAGCGGTTCTTAAGCTGTGACTCTAAATCACCCTGACGGCTGCTCTGCAAAATTACGTGTTCACTAAACACCTGACGGTAAGCCGCCCAGATTAGCTCTTCCAGGTCGGTGTTGTCGGTGCAGTCTTCTAGACGGTAAACGTAGGGCGTATCTTCACCGGGCACTTCGTAGCCAGGAACCCGCTGATTTTGGGAAATGGGTTGGTATTCGAGTAGAGGAATAGACATGGGGTAAGGATGAGGGATGAGGGATGAAGGATGAAAACCCTAGGATGCGTCACGACGCATCCTACACTTTGGGAACGGTAGGGATATAGAAAACCGTAAGATGCGTTGTGACGCATCCTACACTTTGGGGACGGTAGGAATATAGCGATAGGGCAGAGAAACGCTTACAGGTTTGACCGAGGGCTTGGTCGTAGTTCCTTCGCGGGTCATATTAGGAATTTTGACGTTGCTGGAGGTTGCCCGCGCTACGTCTCGCTGATAGTTCATCTGCGGCACCAGAATAGTTTGTGCCATTGACAGGAAGCTGGCTGGAATCGCCTGACGGATCACTTTGCGATCGAGTTCACCGGACTGATATTTCCGCACGGTGTAGAAGGAGCGACCCTGTAAGCCTTCCATGAAGAGGCGATCGCGCCAATAATCGTCATAGCGAGGCGTAACCAGGTTAAACGGACGACCTTCCATTCGCCGCCGCTGATAGGGAATCACATCGTCGCCAAAGTTTTGAGTGTACTCGTCGCTATCCACCACCGCATCGATAAAGCCATGCAGCCCCTTCGTGGCGATCACAATCGACCAGGCAATCTGCTCGTCTTTGCCATAGCTCGACCGTCCCAAAAACCGCTTAAAGGAGATATCGACCAAGCGATAGTTGGAGTTGGTTTCGGCAACCAGTTCCCGGTAGGTTTCAGACTTACCCAGTCCGCGAACAAATTCTCGCACTGAAATTGCGCGATTCCGCAGTTGCGATTCTAAGAACGGCTGACGATAGCTTTCTAGAATCAGATGTTCGCTAAAAATTTGGCGATAGCCCGCCCAAATTAGCTCATTGACATCAGATTCAGACGTGGCATCAGTCCGACGATAGGCTAGGGGATCATCCTCATCGGGCACATCATAGCCTTCGACGCGCTGATTTTGGGTTTTGGGTGTGACTTCGAGTAAAGGCAGGGACATAAGAGTTACCTATCTTGATCGTTTAACCTATCTGGACTTGACCTATCTGGATTTGACCTATCTGGACTTGACCTATCTGGACGTGGGCGCAGCGGTCTGTACGTCTCTGGTTGAAGATTGCTCTAAGACATTTAGCGCCATCCGCGCTCTGGACTGCACCGCAAAATCTGAGTCGGTTTCAGCCACTTGTTTGAGCCGTGCCAAGATCTGAGCATGGAACGGGGCGGACTGACTTGGCTCCAGGGATGTTGCCAGCGTTTGCAGCCCCACCACAGCGGCATAGCGCAATGACCAGTCTGGGTCTTGAGATACCTGATTCAGCGTTTCAAAAGCACGGGTTTGAGCCGCTGCAACCTGGTCAGGCGGAAGTTGAAACCATTGCAGGCTACCGACTCCTTTGGTGGCAGCCCGACGGACGCTAGGGGCAAAGTCGGTTTCAGCCGTAGACAGCAGAATGTCTAGCGCACGCGGGTTAGCGATCGCCGCCAACGCCCGAATTGCATACGCCCTCGCCCCATAGTTGTAGTCATCCAGCAGATCCATCAGCGGCGAAACCGCGATCGCCCCCATCTGAACCAGCCCCTTCATCGCCACCGCCGCCGCACCAGGGTTGTTGTACCCCAGCACAGAAATCAGCGTTGGAATGCTAGCTTCCGACTGTGCCGCCACCAACGCCTGCACTGCACCGATCAGGCGATCGGGCGAATCGGCCTGCTCAATGGCGTGAATTAAAGGTTGGATGGAGGAGGACACGGTAGGGATGAAGGATGAGGGATGAAGGATGATGCTGGAGAAATCAAAAACTGTGGGATGGGCATCTTGCCCGTCCAGGTAAGCAAGATACCAATGATTTAGGGGAGCAAGATCTGCGACTTCTTTAAGAAGTCGCAGATCTGAACGCTAAGAAGTCGCAAATCTGAGCGCTCTTCCCCTACAGCAGACCGTCCATCAGGGACATGACCCGGATGGCGGCATCGGACAGGGGTGAGTTTGGAACATCGGGCGAGGTTTGGCGTTCTAGTAGCCCCTTCAGGGCAATTAGCTTAAAGCTGTTTTCAGTAGCAGATTGGGCGATCGCCTCTGCCGCAGGCAAATAGCCCACTGCACCCAGGTCAGAAAGCGCAACTCGCCGCATTTTGATGTCATCACCATGCAGTGCTTGCACCAACCGTTCACCATAAACCGCATCGCCCGTTAGCTGATACATGGCTCTAGCAGCAGCATATTGGACTCGTTCAATCGGGTGGTCCAGAAAAGGCTGCACTAAAGCGATCGCCTCCGTTGCGCCCAAAGCCCCCAGCGCTTCCATCACCGCCTCACAGGGCTGAGTCAGGTGAGGACGACCGGGTACAGGCTGAACCGCGGCAATGCCTCCCGCCAGCAGAGGGATCAAAGCAGGAATGCAAGAGCGATCGCCCAACATTCCCAACGACTGAGCCGCTGCCTCTCGCACATAAAAATCTGGGTTTTCCAGGCAGCGCACTAAGCCCGGTACGGCTCGGCAATCGCCCAGTTTTCCCAGTGCCCGTGCTGCATTCCGGCGCAGTGGATAGCCACCCAGTTCAGTCCGGTCGGACTCGTCCTCTAGCGCCACAATGAGCGCTTCAACCGCTGCCGGGTCGTTTACCCGAAACTTACCCAGCCACCAGGCCGCGTAGTAGCGCAGACTGGTATCCGAGTGAGAGAGGTTGGCGATCGCCTGCTCAACCGTCAGCGGAGGCTCATCAGACTGCGCCGATGCAGGGGAATTGAAGTCAGAATTTGGATCCAACATGAACAGCCCAAGAAAGCGACTCAAACGGTGGAATTACTTGTCGCCACCTTTGTCGCCACTGCTGCCATTCTCACTGGTCAACGGGTGAATGTTGATAATTCTGCCGCCCATCCGAGCAATCCGCTGCATTTCTTCGTTCATCCGGCTGTAGGGCACCGTGATAAATACACTGCCGCTTCTGCGAATGTCGTAGTTATTTTTGTCGTTCTCTTCGTTTTGACGCAGCCCAACGACTTCATAGCGAAACATCCGGCTACCCGAAGGCGTATTTGCAGCACTTCCAACCGCAGTTTGACCAAACATGACTGAGATACCTCCAGAAATAAGGTTTAACCAAAACTTACGCAAGCAGAACTCAAAATCGAAGCTCCACATGAACAAGGGGCTTAAGCCCCTTGTTTCACTGGGGAGTGCGTAAGTTCTGTTGATTCGAGGTTTGAATTTCTGAAAGATTCAAACCTCAAACTACGTTTACGCTGGCGTGACGCTAACAATTCGTGCGCCTGTGCGCTGAATTTGCTGCATTTTATTAGAAAGCTGGTCATAGGGAACCAGGTAGGCGGTGCTGCTGCGGCGAACTTTGGGGTAGCCCTGTCCGCGAATGCCTGCCACTTCAATGCGGTAGACGCGATCGCTTTCCCCAACTGACCCGCCCAGGCACTTAGTCGGAGCCACATCGCTAGAAGCGCGGTAGTGTGACCAACCGCTGGCGCTAGAAGGGCTAGCAATCGAAGAAACCCGATTTTGAGCTAGCTCACGGGCTAAGCGCGAAGAACGTCCGCCCACCTGAGAGCGATCGCTATTGGCATAGCCTCGATAAAGCTGGAACATCCGGTTAAAGCCAGCCGTTCTTGCACCCGGTTCAAACTGGAAGCCCCGGTAGAAAGGCACAATGCTGTCGCCAAAGTGAGTCTGATATTCCTGAGAATCGATGTAAGAATCGATTTCCGCATCGTAGCCCTCAGTCTCATACAGATCGAGGTGGAAAATCACCTCAGACTCATCATAGGGCGCACGACCCAACAGATGCTTATAGTTCAACTCGATCAGCCGAGTCTGGAAACTGTTGTAGAAAAACTTTTCTTTGTATAGCTCCGACTTGGCAACGGCGCGAACAAATTCACGCACGCTGATGCTGCCATCGCGCAGCAGAGATTCAGCACTAGTTAAGCGCTCAGACTTCATCAGGTAGTCATTACCCAACACCTGACGGTAAACAGCACGAATCACGACCTCCACTTCATCTTTGGTCGCATTAGGGCGTAACTCGATCCGGGCTGTATCGCTAAAAGCAGAGGTCCCCAGGCGGGATGCTGCCGCTGTGATCGCCATCTCAATTCTCCCTCTTACACAGCAAAAAAATCTGAAAACACAGTCTTAAAAAAATCTTGGAGCCGTTGAATTTGCTAAACGCTAAGAACATGAACCGTAGTCACTAGCCCCCAACCCCTAGCCCCTAGCCCCTAGATACAACAATGCCCGGAAGAGTAAACAACAGCTAGCCCATGCCAGCCCTTGCCCACCCTTCCGGGCTGAGAGAGCTAAACCTAGCTCAGGGCATTGATTGCGTAATCAATGTAAGTATTGGCTTCGTTAGCAGCCTGACCGGTCAAACCGTGATTGCCCTTGATGTACTTCAGAGCTTCAACGTACCAGCTAGGAGACAGATCAAAGGTGCGATTGATTTCATCCAACCCAGCAATCAGGTACTCATCCATGGGTCCGGTGCCACCTGCAACGAGGCAGTAGGTCACCATTCTCAGGTAGTAGCCGATGTCGCGAGAACACTTGGACTTACCGCGAGAGTCAGCAGCAAAGTTAGCGCCCTGCATTTGGGTGGTGTAAGGGAACTTCTGGTAAACCGCATTGGCTGCACCGTCAACCAGCTTTTGAGCGTTGTTGGTCAGGGCACGAGCAGCTTCCATGCTGGCAACTGCACGCTCAAACCGACCATTAACAGCCTGGAGTTCGGTGTTGCTGAGAAAACGACCTTGGGTATCAGCAGCGGCGATCGCTTCGGTAATCGGGGTCTTCATAGTTCTAGGTATCTCCCTAATATCTTGTGCTTCAAGTTTTGGTCGAAAAAGTAGCCGTCAGTTAGCTGTCACTAACCGTGACTATTACTAGCCGCGCTTTGAGCAATCGGAATTCGACACACAGCAAAGTCATTCCAAATTGCCTTGAGCTTCAGACTCAGTGCTAAAAACTAGCCCACAGCAGAGGCAGCGCGATCGAAGTAGCTTGCCAGTTCAGAAGCTAGCGCACTGCAATCGCCCTTGGTGATGCCATTGGGATCGTTAACGATAGAAACAGCGGCATCCTTCATCTTTTGCACACCAGCAGCAACGGAGCCACCGGGAACGCCAAGAGCCTGGTAGGTTTCACGCAGACCGTTGAGGCAGCGATCGTCGAGAACGCTAGCGTCTCCAGCCAGAGTTGCGTAGGTAACGTAACGCAGGATGATTTCCATGTCGCGGAGGCAAGCAGCCATGCGACGGTTGGTGTAAGCGTTTCCACCAGGCTGAATTAGCTGGGGCTGCTCTTCAAACAAAGCACGAGCAGCGTTAGCAACGATGGTGGAAGCATTGCTGGTGATGCGGTTGACCGTATCCAAGCGCTTGTTGCCCTCTTTGACCATGTTGGTCAAAGCATCGAGCTGGGAGGTGCTGAGGAATTCACCTTTGGAGTCAGCTTGAGAAACGACCTTAGCGAATGCATCTAACATGGACTCAATCTCCTAAGTGTTTTGGTTGAGTTCGGTTTTGATTAAAAACTGGAATTAATCTGAGCCAGTTTAAGCCACGAGCGCAGCTTGTGAAGGTGAAGACAGGAGTTAACTCTTGAGACCACCACCTCACGCTCTCAGAAACCTTTAAACTCAGGGAACGCTAGCCGTTCCTTCAAGTAACACTAGCCACTTAAAGCAACGCAACGAACGCTCAAGAAATCTGAGAAACTTTCACGGATATATGAGAAAACGGAAAACGTGATAAATCAGTGGTTTGTTTAACTTTTGCCTGTCATTTGTACCCTTCCGGTAATCTTTATACAATGCGACAAAGCCATTATTTGTTACAAGTTGTTAAATTGTATAACTCCGTGCAGAAGGACGGCTTGAACCGATGAAACACAAGCGTTTCACTTACATTCAAAAAGATTTTGCAAAACATTTGTTTACAAAAGACGAGAGTAATTATACTCATTGGGCGATCGCCAGAAAAATTTTCTTTTTCTTTAAGATCTCTAGAAATGCTCTAGTTTATTGAGTTAAGTGAACCTGAAGGTAAAAATTAGATGAGGGAAATATTAAGAAGAGTGAATCAAAATAGTGACACTTTTCGTTTGATGAAGTTAGATTTGTGAAGCAAAACGTCGTTTTAGTACCCTTAAAAGGATGTTGAACGTTTCGGGTGGGGGGGCGATCGCCTCGATCCATTCCCCCGATAGGGGATGCTGCAACCTCAGCTTCCAGGCATGAAGCGCCTGTCCATTCAGGTTTACCCCTACCGATCGCCCAGACCCATAAACCGGGTCGCCCACAATCGGATGCCCCATTTGCGTTGAATGCACTCGGATTTGGTGCGTTCGCCCGGTTTCAAGCTGAAATTGCATCAGCGTGAAGTTTCCCAGCCGATCCTTAACACTCCAGTGAGTAATCGCTCGCCGTCCTCCCTTCTCTTCGGGCAAGATAGCCATTTTTTTGCGATCGATCGGATGCCGCCCAATCGGTAAGTCAATGGTGCCGTTCATCGCCGCAGGTGAGCCATAAACAATCGCCAGGTACTCTCGTCGGGCTGTTTTTGCCTTAAACTGCGCCTGAAGATGGTGGTGTGCCTGGTCGGTCTTGGCGATGGCGATCGCCCCACTCGTGTCTTTATCCAGCCGATGCACAATCCCCGGTCGCTGCACACCACCAATTCCAGGCAGTTCCCCACAATGCGCCAGCAAAGCATTCACCAGCGTTCCAGCTTCGTGCCCCGGTGCGGGATGCACCACTAGCCCAGCAGGTTTATTCAAAATCAACAAATGCTCGTCTTCGTAGAGAATCTCCAGGGGAATGTCTTCGGGCTGTAAGTCCAGTGGTTGAGCCTCAGGGACGGTGAGTGAGAGGCGATCGCCCCGTTTCACCGTTACCTTTTTAGAGGTACAAACCTGCCCATTCACCCAAACCTGTTCTTGCTCAATCAGCTTTTGGATGCGCGATCGAGATAAATCGGGCAACTGCTCTGCTAAGTAGCGATCGAGCCGTTCGGTGGTTGCTTCAACCTCTAAGTTAACTTCAGGGAACTGGGTGGACAAATTTGCTGCCTATACTCAACTCCTCTATTATCGCTGGGAACTGTAATTGAGGGAGTATAGGGAGCGATCGCCCTCTATGCATCAGTTCCAGTTACCCAACACAGACGATCCTGAAGATTTACAGATCCTCTCGTATGGGAGGTATAGCTGTAGTCATACAGGTTAGGACACTCCTGCACGTGAAGCACTTATCCCGTGAACAAGGGGCTTAAGCCCCTTGTCCTAACTTGAGTGACTATCGCTATATCAGACCTCTCACTGTGATTTAGGTTTAATCTCAAATTCCATTTTGGAACGGTAAAAGCACACGTCAAATTCCATGAAAAAGTTTACCTGTCCCAGAATCAAAGGTGCATTCGGAATATTAGTCCAAGCAAAAGCCAGCCGAAGCGGTGCAATATCTCCAACTTGAACAATTGCAAAGAAGGGTATCGCTGATTGACTGCCTAAATTGCCTGCAAGTTGGATAATTGCTTTACCGTCATTCCAAGTAGCACCCAGTTGTAGTCCCAACTCATAGGGCATAACGTTGACCGTCGCACCACTGTCAACCAAACCGAGTGCTTCAACCGTGAATCCTTCTCGACGAAGAACTATCGGCATTCGCGGCAAGCTGTCGAACTCATTTTGTGAAGGATCGGAGGTAGAGTAGCGTAAACGCATATATAGTCAAGTTTGGCTTGCTGACTCTGCCGCTTGCATCAACACTGAACCAGCACCAAAGCTATCGTAAGGAGTTGGCAAATCGTAGGTTTTAAAGGGTTCTAGAGGTGAAATATCCTCTGCTGTTTCTAAATCCTCTGCCAAAATCCGAATTAGCTTTAGTTTTTCGATAGTGGAGAGTCGGCGGACAGATGGAAGAACCTCAGCTAAAGTCATACGTGCTGCTCCAAGTAAGAGAAATACAAAGTTGTGAACAATTCTACCCTTATTAGTAAGGCAGGCTTTTTCCTGTTTAATTTGGACGGGCAAGATGCCCATCCCACAAATAGCTTGGGAAAAATCAGATATGGCGTTACCG
>JAAUTN010000469.1 GCA_012031415.1 Leptolyngbyaceae cyanobacterium SM1_4_3
GATGGACAAAACAAAACTAGCAGAGTCTTTGGCAACGATGATGACATCAGTCCCAATTTCACCTTTACTAAAGCAGTTGATATCAACAAACCATTGATTGCTGCCCGAATTGGTGTGAAAGATGAAGATCCTGATCTGGACGATGTTGCAGACATCAATCCCTTTGTTCCAGGGGAAACAATTGCTTTCAACTTTGATTCGATCAAAGGAGAGGTTCAAAGCAATGGAACCTTCGGTAGCGGGATTAGCTCCCTTCCCTCAGAAGGACAGGTCATTACGTTAGAAGGTGACGGTGCCCTTCTCTTCCCAATAGTGATCGATAGTTCTGAAGAGGCAGCAAGAATCTCCTTCCGCGTCAACTACGATACCTTCACCTCATCCCCCTCTGTCTTTAGCACCAACACCCCCGTCCTCCTTGGCACCAACACGAGCCAAGACCTGACCGGACAAAACAACAGCGGCATTCTCTGTGGCGAAGGCGGCAACGATACCCTCTCTGGCATGGGTGGCAACGATGTCCTCTGTGGTGGCATTGGCAATGACAAGCTAAATGGTGGTGGCGGCAATGACATCAGTTTTGGTGGATCCGGACGCGACTTGCACCTCGGTGGGGCAGGGAGAGACACCTTTGTACTGGCATTGAATAATGGGGTAGATGTAATTCGGGATTTCCAGAACGGCAGAGACAAGCTAGGTCTGTCCATGGAACTAAACCCCGAAATTCTTGACATTGTGCAACAAGGTAAGAACACGGTGATCGGGGTGGGCAATGAACGACTCGCCATTCTCTCCAACGTCAAAGCCGAGCAGGTGACTACGACTGATTTTGTCACCGTCGATTTCACCCGCTTCAAAGGCATAGAAGTACCAACGTTAGTGGCATAAATCCCCCAGAACCGGCTTCTCCAAAAAGCCGGGGTTCTGAACTGATAGCTTTATAACGGCGATCGAACCAGCAAAAATTAGGCACAATGGGGATATCCTTTAGCCGTGACAGGTCATGAAAGAACAAAAGCCGTCTGTCAAACTACTGGATTATTGCCAAGAAAATGCCTCGGATCAGATTTGTTCCGCAACCGGCTGTTTTAAGGAGCTTGGGTTGGAATGGGAATGCATCTTGAACTACATCAACAAACCCACCTTCGCAACTGATGAGCATCATCACACAATGCATGTACTGGCTTGTGGGCTAATTGATCCATCCAATCCCAATACACCCGGTATGCGATCGCTCGATGGCAAGCGATCGTGGGAAAGACGGGGCGCTGATGATATTGCGATTATTCCAGCAGACATTACCCATGCTTGTAGTTGGGATACCCCAGCACAATTTATGGTGCTGGCAATTGAGCCAATCCTCTTACAGCAGTTTTCAGATGAATAAACCACAATGAGCGAACCAACCAAGGGCATCATCACAAGAAATACACTCGTTGATAATCTTGGTCAGTGCTTGGTCTAGTGCTTCTCTGGTTCGAGCTTTCGCCGAGCGTAAGAGTTGTTTAAGTTTTGACCAGCATAATTCAATCGGGGACAGGTCAGGCGAGTAAGGTGGTAAGAACACGACTTTGGCTCCGACTGCTTCAATTGCCTGTCGCACAACCGCTGCGTGATGAACCGGTAGATTATCCATCACTACAATCGCGCCGACCCACAATTGAGGAATCAAAATCGCTTGAATGTAGAACAAGAACACGTCAGTATTGACACTGCCAACAATACTGAGAGTCGCAATCAAACCGTCGATACTCATCGCGCCAATCAAGGAAATGTTCTTGCCGCCATCACCCGGTGCTTCGCTGTCATACAAGCGTTCACCCACTGGAGCACGACCATAGAGGCGAGTCATGCCTAAATGAATTCCTGTTTCATCAATAAAGACTAAATTGCGTGGGTCTACCGTGAAACTCCAAAATCGATAAGCAAAGCGCAAATCTCTGACCCGTTGCGTATCCTGCTCAGAAGCAATCAACGTTTTTTTTGACACTGAACTTGAGCTGACACACCACCCGTTGCATGGTCGAGACACTTACCTCTACCCCAGTTCGCGCGGCAAAGCGTTCACACAACTCGCTCAACAGGGCATCCGGTTGTTCCTTGACTAGGTCTTCAATGATGGATAACTGTGCTTTACCCACCTTCGCAACGGCTCCTCCCCCACGTGCTTTAGGTTGCACAGTACCTGTTTGCCGATAGTGTCGCAACAGGTCTCGGATGAACGATAAACTCACTTTGAATCGTTCTGCCAGTTGTCGTTGCGATCCTTCTTTCGCTTCATAAGCGGCGAGAATTCGCTGTCGTAGATCAACTGACAAAGGCGCAGGCATGAGTGGTTATTTCCTGATTTTACGGGTCTCACTCAGGCTACTAAATTGTGGCTTACTCATGCAAGAATGGCTGTAGTTGCCAATCCCAGTGCCGAGGCGTGGCGATGGAAAAACGTCAAACGCAAAACCGATAAAGACGATGCCCTCAAACTGGCAAAACTGGCTGCCCTTGAGCAAGTGTCAGCGGTTCACGTTCCGGTGGCAGAACGTCGTCAGTATCGCTTGGGAGTGAAGTATCGCAAAACCCTGGTCAATCGCATCACTCGTGTCCAGAATCACATTCGTGCGTTGTTTGACCATCAGGGCATCAGCATTCCTGGACTGCCGCAGGCATTGAAACCTTAAGTCAACACCGTAAACCTTTGGCAGAGTGTCAACTCAATGAATTCTGGCGAGGTGAACTTGACTTGGAGTTGCAGAGCCTGGATGCTTTATGGCAGCAATTGCAACAAGTGGATGAGCAGCTTGAAAAAGTGGCTCAGCAAGATGAACAGGTGCAACTGTTGCAAACCATTCCAGGGGTGGGACGGAGAACGGCTGAGGTCATCGTTACGGCATTAGATAATCCTCACCGATTCCAAAATGCCCGTCAGGTGTCTGCGTATGCAGGACTGGTTCCAGACCAGAGGCAATCAGGACAAACTAATCGTCTGGGCAGAATTACGTGTCGAGGCTCTCGTATTCTTCGTAGTGCATTGGTGGAAGTGGCATGGGTGATGTTGCGTTACAACCCGTGGGCAGAGAGCGTTTATCAGCGGATTTGTGGGGGACAGAAAACGCGCAAGAAAATCGCCATTATTGCAGTGGCACGAAAGCTGTTAGTGCGTTGCTGGGCGATGTTGAGGCATAAACAACCCTGGCAAGATAACACCCCCTCACTCAATGCTTAAACATCGCCCAGCTCATAAGTATCAACCGCTTGATCTTGAACCTGGGAACTAATATGAAACACTTTTGAACTAACGAATAAGACAAGCTACAAAGTTTCATTGAACAAAACAGCAAACTAACTTAGATGTGATTGGATAAGTTTGTGTTACTTGATCTTGAAGCTCGGAACTAACATGAAACACTGTTGATAAGAGCGAATAAGACAAGTGATTTTGCAGAGATAATTGAGACAATGCTCAAGTTTTAATTCTAGAGTTAGAACTACAAACTGCATTGACACCTCGGATAGTCGCTTAGAACTCAATCCGTCGCATCTTGAGGAGGCTGTTATAAAGACTAACCCTCATCCTAGTACCTTGGATGATTGGTTTCGTTCGACTAAATTGTAGAACTCCCTCACGCACAAGTCCCCAAACCCGCTTGACATAGACACGGCTTCATAGTCGACCCCGTTCACCGGACGCAGGTAACCTTTGCAGCAAACCGACTATACTGGAACGTTCCGGTGCAGCACGGTTGTTAGCTGGCGTTTCTACAATTGATCAAGCAGCAGATCGTACTCAGCATGAGACCCAACCCAGAACCAAATCACCGTATCCTCTTCCAACTGACCGACAGCACGATAATCTCTATTGATGCGTGCAGAATAGATGGGCAATTTGGGATGCACTTTCTTGAATCGCAAGCTGGGATAGCTCGGATCTTGCTTGAACTGCCGATACGCTTTGCGAGCCTGCTCTGAATCGGTTCCGGGAGATCAGCGAACATTTCCCGGAACCGAGCAGTGGTGCGGGACTTCACAATGTCTCCGGATCTAGCTCCTGAGTTTTACCCGCTCGATATTCTGCCATCGCTTCGGCTGCCAGTTTAGCCAACAGGTCTGGAGAGCGGACAAAAGAATCATCCCAGCGTTGCTCTTCTTCAAGTTCTTCTAAAATTAGGGTTGCGATTGCATCCTGCTTGTCAGTTGGCAGAGTTTTTAATCGTGCGATCGCCTGCTCAAGTCGCTCAGTCATGACTACTTAATTAGGATTTAGAGAGACATTCCTATCAATTATCACCTGCTGAACCCCTTTTAACCACTGATTGCAATGCTCAGGGATACCATTGCTAGTACCAGCATCGAGATAAAAGTAAATAGAAACTGTAGTGGTGGCTTTGTAGCTCGCCAAACACCGTAGTCGCAGTCTTTAGTTCTAAAGCCCTCTGAGGCGTCGAGCCTTGCTATTCGACAAAGTTCGATTTCGCGTTTCTGAGTAAGCTGATTGGAATACTCGATTGCTGGGAAAATTGTTCTTAGGCAGCTTGTAACAATAAGTTGAGCAATTTCTCGACTAGATACCCGATTAGCAGCAAGCAAGTATGCTTTGAGTAGCAGGGTTGGCAAGAGCGGCATGATTGGGACAGAAGTGGTTGAACAAATTCGACTCAAATACGACGCATTGATACCTTATTTGAATGAGCAGACGCGACGGGTGTGGGCAGCCATTGAAGCGCGAAGCTTAGGGCATGGAGGTATCAGTGCGCTATCAGAAGCAACGGGACTGAGCCGCAACACCATTGCAGCGGGACAAAGAACACTGGCGCAAGCGGCAGAAGGTGCGGAAGGTCCAGTTGTCACTCGAAGAATTCGCAAACCAGGTGGGGGACGTAAACGTGTGGAAGACCAGGATGCTGAGTTATAGCCATTCTCAATTGCGTGAACTACAGCTTA
>JAAUTN010000470.1 GCA_012031415.1 Leptolyngbyaceae cyanobacterium SM1_4_3
TCGCCGATGAATATGGTGCAGTGGTGCTGGCCTGGGGCACATCTGCAGGGCGATTTTGCAATGGCTAGTACAAATTCCTACCCAGTGGCGATCGGGCATGGGGACGCTGCGGCTGCGGTTTAACCTAAGCAACCCGGAATGGGAGAGATCTGGCGGCTGATGGGGCCAGCGACCCTTTCGTCTGGAATGCTGCTAATCAGTGTTTACATCAGTTTGCTGTTTGCCTCCCAGCTTCCAGTCGGGGCAGCTTCGGCGTTAGGTTACGCTCAGCTTCTGTTTCTCACGCCGCTGGGCATTCTCTCGAACGTGATCTTGGTGCCCTATATGCCAATTTTTTCTAAACTGGCGGCTCCTGAAAACTGGGGAGAGCTAAAGCAGCGGATTCGTCAAAGCCTAGTGCTGACTGCTTTTACGATGATGCCTGTGGGCGCACTGCTGGCGGTGTTAGCCCTGCCTGCGGTACGAATTGTCTACGAGCGACAGCAGTTTACCCAGCAAGATTCTCAACTCGTCGCTTCGGTGCTGCTAGCGTATGCGGTTGGGATGTTTTTCTATCTGGGACGAGATGTTCTGGTGCGTGTGTTTTATGGATTGGGGGATGGCAACACGCCGTTCAAGGTCAGCCTTTGGGGACTGCTGTTGAATGCGGTTTTTTGTTTCCTGTTCACGCAGCAGTTTGGAGCCGCAGGTTTGGCTCTGGCGACGGTAGGCGTAAATTTTGTGTCGATGGTCATTTTGCTCTGGGTTCTCAATCGTCGCCTGCGAGGACTTCCCTGGCGCGAAACGGGTTTGCCAATCTCAGGGCTAGCAGCAGGCAGCATTTTGGCAGGGGTCGTGTCCTGGGCGGCGCTATGGGGCTGTCAGTCGCTGTTGGGAACCGAAGGGCTGCTGGTTCAACTGCTGAACTTGAGCATTTCTGGATTGGCGGGCTTGGGGGTCTTTGCCCTATTTGCAGCGCGGCTTGGCTTGCCAGAGGTCGATCTGTTTGTGAATCGGCTGCGGCAAAAGTTTGGGCGATCGCACAAATCACCGGATAAATTATGAATGAAATTGAACTGTAAGCTAGGAGTCTTTCCCCTTACCCTGCTAAACTATTGCACTGTTGCACCGCACATCTTGTATTGATCTCTGCTGTGCGCTGCCCATCACATGAGCAAGTGCTGTGAATAGGCTGAATTTTGACTGCAAGCAAGCTGTTCTCATGTTCAAGATTCACCCTCAATTCAATCCTGTCCAGCCGACTACCAGTGGACTGTTACAGTGCTGCGATGACATCAGGGTTTCCGTCAATCCTGTGAAACCATTGAAGGAGTATTGAAGCGTCCATGAGATTTGTGCGTCCCCATTCACCTGTACAGCGTCGTCAATTTGCTTACAGCGGTTTGTTTTTAATCCTGTTGGTGAGTAGCCTGTTCAGTCCATTTACCTGGACGGGGCGATCGCAGGCTCAGACTTCCCCCTACTGCCAGCTATCGGCCGACGCGATCGCCGAGAAAAACGAACTGCGAGAGCAGGCATTGGGGGGCGATCGCCAGGCCCAAAATCGCTACGAAGACCTGCTAGACGAACACGCCGAGCAAGTCCGTCGCTGCCGCAGTCAAAGCTGGCTAAGAAATCAGGCAATCTGGATTCGACTCTACCCCTGTGATGCTGAAGAGGGAGTGCTAGAAGAAATCCTCGACCGCATGGTCAACCGGGGCTATAACCAGGTTTACGTTGAGGTGTTTTATAACGGTCAGGTGCTATTGCCGCAGTCCGAAAACCGGACTCCCTGGCCCTCTACGATTCGCACGCCCGGTTATGAAGATGTAGATTTGCTGGCAGAGGCGATCGCCAAAGGTCAAGAACGCGGGCTAAAAGTCTACGCCTGGATGTTTATGATGAACTTTGGCTACTCCTACGCCCAGCGCCCCGGAGCCGAGCAGGTTCTAGCGCTGAATGGCTACGGACAAACTAGCCTCAACTTCAACACCAGTGCGGGTCTCAACTCCGATGCTGGCGCAATCAGTTCCGAAGAAACGTTCATCGATCCCTACAATAACCGTGCCAAGCAAGACTACTACGCTCTAGTGCAGTCCGTACTTCAGCGCCGTCCTGATGGCGTGTTGTTTGACTATGTACGCTATCCTAGAGGCACGGGTCCCGCATCGGTCGCCAGTCGCGTTCAAGATCTGTGGATTTATGGCTCAGCGGCTCAGCAAGCACTTTACAGTCGCGCACTTAACCAAAAGGGACGCGAATTGATTCGCCGCTATATCAGTCGAGGCTACATCAATGCCTCTGATCTGGATTCCCTGAACAGCCTCTACCCCACTGAAGGCGAACCGCTCTGGCAAGGTCGGGAGCTAAACTACTACTTGCCCACCGCCACCTCTGGCGAACGTCGCCCAATTATTCAATTGCAGCTTTGGCAACTCACCGTTGCCCATGCCATTCAGGGAGTGTTAGATTTTCTGGCAATGGCAACTCTGCCCGTGCAGCGCCAGGATATTCCAGCCGGAGCAGTCTTCTTCCCCGACGCAAACCAAACGATTGGGCAAGGCTACGACTCTCGCCTCCAGCCCTGGGATCGATTCCCCAGCAGCATGGAATGGCACCCCATGTCCTACGGCGTTTGCGGCAACAACAACACATCGTGTATCACGGCTCTAGTGCAGCGAGTCACCTCCCAGGCCCCTGCTGGCACCCAAATCAGCCCCGTTCTGGCAGGCACCTGGGGACAGTCCGTGAGCAATCGCCCGTCGCTAGAGGCACAAATGCAGGCAATCCGACAGGTCGCCCCGCAAATCAATTCTATTAGCCACTTTGCCTACTCCTGGCAAGAGCCGCAGTCCGATCGCGATCGCAAATTCTGCCAACTCCGTTAGGTCACTGATCAAATAGAATTTGTAATGGTATGGCGATCGCTAACTTTAACTGGATTGGCGATCGCTACGATTTATAGCGGTAGCCATATTAATTAGGACATTTGGGTGGCGCGACTCCGCCGCGCCACCCAAATGTCCATGTCCTAACCTAGCCGACTACAGCTATATCTTGACAGCCTGATCTATGAGTGTTTCTATTTTTTACAGTGCCATTCCAGTGGAAAGCAGCCTTTATCAGCGTCTTCAAACTGAGAGAGCGCTGCTGCTGTTGATGGAAAGACTATTTCCCTACGGCAAGGGTATCTTCCACTTTTTTGAAATTGAACCCGCTGAGGTAGATGAAATCTTAAGCGATGTGATTGAAGGGCATCAAAACATTTTAGGCTCTGAATCTGAAACAACTGCGTGGATTGATGAGTTTCGAGAAGAGATAAGACGCACTCGTGAAGCCTATCCTGGAATTGAAGACCGAAGCACCATGCTTGAATCTATAGCTAGAATTGAAAGGCGACTATCCCAAAAGTTAGCAGAACAGCAGGTCGAAAACGCTAGCGAAAGAGTTAGAAGACTGATAGAAGGTGTGCAAAACTTTGCGCCACATCTGTCAAGCGAAGACTATAGATTCGGTATGATGTCTGTTCCATTGTCGTTAGTTCAAGAAGACGCAAGACTACTGCGAGAGATAGATCCTGATACTCTTTTTGCCGAGCAAGAAGATGAGGGGAGATACTACCGGGATCAGTTCATGTGGTTAAGAAACCTTTATCTTGAAGCAGCCGAGAGGAACGAAGAAATCTTAATTTTGATTGAGTGAGGCGGTTCTTAAGCTTTTACCGAAACAGAATAGTAAATCCTGCTTGAGCTAAATTCATTTTGGAACAGGAATTGGCTGTTGCAGCAGCTCTGCTTTTTGATTTGACGAGGTAAAGCCCAAGCTTATAGCTTTGAGAGCGATCGCTCCCATTCCAACCTACGCATCCGCCTTAACCTGAAAGCTATTCTACAAATCCAACTTGCTCTAATCCTGAACCATTGCCCAGTAATAAGCTTTGCTTAAGCATCTGGTAAGCCGCAAGCCATCAGAACCGTTAGACTCAAACGTTCGTTAGTATGGTTTAAGGGTTATTGAGTTTAGCCAAAAAGTTTATAAGGTGAGTTTAAGCGTTTCAGCCCATATTTAGAGGTTGCTTATATTTCGGTAAAGAGGATCTGCCTGAAGTGGAAGCACCTATAAGTTTTGCTTGAAGTATTGGGCGATCGCTCAAGCCTCAACTTGATCATCAAAAGAAGTAACGAACAACCCTCGATAATATACGGAAAACTTGAAGTAAATGATGTGAACATCGACTAGTAAGTTTGAAGTAGTTTCGCTAACTTGCTAGATAGGCTGTCAGCCTGACTTCCTCAGTCAATAGCTAGAATTCTAATACTCGTTCAGTTAAGAACTGGACGAGTATTTTTCCTTGAGCAGTTTTCTTTACATAAAAAAGTTTTTATCAATCGTTTATTGTGAATTTATAGAACTCCTGGATATTGGATGACATCACGCAAATGTTATTCAATATCCAGGAGGTTTCCAATGAGTTCTCGTTTAGTGCCTCAAAAACCGATAGCCAAACCCAGACTAACTTCTGCTTTCAAGCAGCTATGGTCAATGCACTGGGTTATGGCAGCAGGCTATTTGCTGCTGTGGGTCGGTGGGTTTGCAATGGTGAGAATGCCAGAAGATGCCGCTTTGCAAGATAACGCTTACACTTTACACAAGTCAGTTGGTGCATTAACAATGGCATTACTCACGTGGAGAGTATTCATTTTGCAGCGCGTTTGGTGGCGCAAGTATACGCGCCGTTTACCCAAACCAACTGGTGAGTGGATTCGTACATTTCTCCTGCACTCGGCAATTTATCTGTTTATGCTAGCTGTTCCCCTGAGTGGTTTTTTCCTCTCTAACTCCTATCAGAGTGGAAATGTACCTTTCTTCTGGGTGGTGACACTGCCAGATATCTTCCCTGAGAATGCAGCTATTGTAGAGTTGGCAAGGGATTTACACTTCTGGATTGCGT
>JAAUTN010000471.1 GCA_012031415.1 Leptolyngbyaceae cyanobacterium SM1_4_3
AGGTGTTCCGCGTCATTATTTGCCTCCCTAGCTTGATATACCCGTGCTAAAACCTCCCACTGATGCTCCTGTACTGTTTTCGATAAGTTTCCCGCGCTTCTTCAACTGCACGTTTTGCTGCCTTTGCCGTAATTGGTAGTTCGTCTGTCCAGTCGATCGCCTTTTGGATTAACTGCATCAGATTTCGTACATGACCTCCACTCATCAGACACAGCAATTCAAGAGTATCAGGGCTATCGAATACTGCCGGAGTATCAACCCCGCTTACCGCTCCTTCCAAGGTTTGTACAAGGTTTGGCTCTATCAAAGCAACACGCCGACAGATCAATTCACGCAACTTCCCTAACCCAGATGAGTTTTCACTGCCGTCCCGATTTCGTACCATCACCATAGGCAGGACATCAGGGGTGTCATAATTGTTTTCGAGTTGAGTTGCGCGCCCCTCTGAGTAAATCATCGCAATCGGAACTGTATAAATTACATGACAAGCCAAGCCCCGCAGCATCTCGCTACGGTTTAAATAAATCTCATCATAATTGCTTGGTTTTCCTTCTTCTTGTGTTTCCACAATTCGGTCAAGGTTGTCAGCAACCATGACAATTCCTCGGTTATCGGTGGGCAAAGTCTTTTGTGCTTCTTGAATAAAATCGTTGAGGGCTGCTACTAAAGATGGGGTATTCGCATTAATCTTTTGGCGAAGTTCACGCCGCTTGTCTGGCGTGGCTCTCAAGTTAGCAGTGATCTTGGCAAATTGAGAAATTTGACCTTCTAGACTCAAACCTTCAAATGAAATTTCTGTCAATGCCAAGTCTTTGAGAGATTCCCATCTATCCTTCATCCAATTCAGCAGAGGATTGTGGTTTTGGAGCTTGATTGCTTCTACAAGATGGCGGGTACAAGCAAAGAGAATATCTGCATATGCAGCATCTTGCGGTTCGATATCCTCGTCGTCTGCTGCAAAGTAAACTACGAAGTATTTCTGCTGTTCCAAATATTCCTTCAGACGCAAAAGTTCTGTGGATTTACCTACTCCACGATGCCCTGAGTAAAGCTGACAAGTTGGTTTCTTGGAGCGTGTAATCCTGCGTCCCAGTTCCCGAATAATCTCCCATCCACCTCGAACCTCTTGACATTCGACATAGGCTTCCTTCGATGGAGGCTGAAAGGGTTCAAAAGAGCTGTAGATTTCGGTCAATAGATCTAACGGCACAAGTCACCTCAAACAGCACTGCATCCATATGTATAGCTTATAAACAGAGAATTTTTAGCTTATAAACAGAGAATTTTGGTGGGGTTCTATGTTTGATAAGGACGCAGCTCGACAAGTCACCTTTCGCACACGCCCCAACCAGTAACTCAAAGGGGCTAACGACTCAAATCAGCGGCGGCAGACAAGCTTGAACTCAACACCAAGCTCTCTCGTCCGTCCGCTGCATTTGAATTGTTAGGTGTCTTGCATACGCTTTAAAATCTCATCTAATGTTAAGTCTTTGAATAGACTTTCGCGTTCTTCTGTATAGTTGCCATACCCGGTTGAAAACTGATTTAGAAAACGTACTGTGCTTGAAATGCCAATTTCTTTAGATAGCACTTGAATTGCTTGCTGCGTAATTTCGTTCAGGGACTTTGTTTGACTGTTCATTGCGATAGCTCCGTAATCAGTTCAAGAGGAGAAACAACTTTGGTCTGCAAAGTATCAACTTCTTTAGCTCGTCTCAAAAATCTGTCGTCGCATGTACAGAAATAATTTGCTTCTGCCTCAACTGAAAAAGCCAAATGCAAGGCATCAAGTGGTTTGATACCTGAGTTGACAAACACTTGCGCTCGTTCTTCAATTTGCTTATTTGGTTGGAGAAATAAGTTTGCCTTCGATAACACTTCTAAAACATACGCTTTTCTTGAAGAAGGCGTAATTTTTTCAGCTTCAAACATTAAGGCTTGTGAAGAAACTAACTCAAATTGCCCAGCTTCCCACAATGCGATGACATTGAGAATAGCCTCAGCTTCAACAGCAACTCGAATTTGCGTCTTGGTATCAAGTGGGCGTTGCAAGCTGCACATATCAAAATAAATCCTCATAATACAAACTTGCAACACCCCCTCAAGACAGAAGTTTTACCCTATAGAATTACCATTATACTAGGGTATCTCTCTAATTACATGCCCCCATTGCTTTACAGAGTTCTTCAATCATAAGCTCTACAGCTGTTGCTCCACCAGCAGCTCCGCCACCAACAACACTTGATAAAATTCCCACCACTACTGCTTCTGACAGACCAGTAGCGGCAGCAATCACAGCAACTTCTGGAATAAGGGCAAGTCCACCAGTAGCAACTGCCGCCGCAATCGCAGCAGCAATGACTGCGCCTAAGCCTACGTTTAGGCCAATTTTACAAGACCAACATTTGGCAGCATCCCCTAAAGAGGCTGCAAGTTCAGGATGCTCAAATGCCAAGTTCGTTCTTGCCATAAGATAGCGAGCACTTTCAGATGTGATCATACTTGGTCTCCAGTAAATTTGTTCAATTGGGACAGAAGAGAAAGTGGAAGGTGTTAAAACACCTAACGTTCCTGGTCAGCGGTTGCCGATATCTTTGCAACTTCACAAGCAGCTTTGGTCAATCCGCTGCACCAGGGTTGTTAGCCTGCGCCACGGTAGCAGAATCAATTATCCTCTCATCTATCTCGGAAATTACAACCTAACATAACTCGGCGATTGCACCGCTCAACCTATCCTTTAGTCATGAGTCACTATTGGGTCTAGGAGCTAGTCGATTACCAGCATCGTCTCTGGGATTTGAAAGAGGAGTTACTTGAGTACGAGTAAGAAAGGATAGCAATGCAGCAGTGAAGGCATATAAAACTCCTAACTGACTCTCCTGCAATTGAAGAACACCAAAAGCCACTAGCACGGGAAAGAGGGCTTGAACAAGACCCTGAAATAAGACTGGCTCTTGCCTAATCTGCTTGAATAACCACATGACAAAGCCTCAATACTTTAGATTCAATCCTCAACTACACAACAAGTTGAAGTGTCTGCTAGAGGGGCAACAGCATCTGCGTGTGTAGCCATACTCACAACATCTGCAAACGGTACTGACTCAATTGTTGATAAAACCAAACTCTTAAACTTATCCCAAGGAAACTTTTCTCCCGGATCAGTACGGCGATTTGGATCGAGTTTTGCGTGAGATACTACATGACGCAAGTTGGGGTATTTAGCCCAACAATAACGAACAATATCAGCCGTGGCTTTGACTTGCCAATCTGAGAAAGGGTCATTTATCTGAGTGTTGACAACTTCGATACCAAGAGACCAATGATTGACCCTGGTTTTTCCGCTATTGACATCAGGATGAGACTTGTCGTTTCTGACATGCCATGCAGCAAGCGTTTCTGGGGAACACGCCCAAACTAAGCTACCGTGCTGAGGTTCATTCTCATCTGGAACAAGCCAATGAAAACTAGCTTTACCGTCTTTCATAACTGAAACTGCACCTTCGGAACTAGCACCCGCTGTTGCATGGATTATGACGGCTCTGATGCCATTAATCGGGTGTACGTCACGCTGGCTCGTACATCCTTCCCAATATGCTTTAATGCCGGGATACCAAGTTTCAGGAATTGAAACATCGGTCGGGCGACCATCAGACGGAAGATCAAATTGGTACGTTTTTGGTTCGGGCATTTATCGCTCCTTTCCTGGAAAATACTTTGAGAGTTCAACACAAACAAGAAAGCCTGAAGTACGTCCCAACCGAGGGACAAAGCAGGCTAACTGCTTAGCTGAGCGGCTGCAAGTAGCCTTTGCATCATCACCAAGATCTCTCGGCAGTCCGCTCCAGCGCTTTGTTAGCCTGCGCCAATGTCTGCAAGCTCAATTTAGACTCCCTCAGATTTAATAAAACGAATCTCGATACGCCGTCGCTCTTCATCAGGATTTAGATCGAGCTGAGCAAATTCTCCATCTCTTAAGGCTAACTGACCTGCTGAATAAACTCAAAAACTTTTTCGTGGGTCTAATCCTTTGAGACAATCCTCTTGCTTTTGAAGGTCACAGGATTCTTGAGTAATCCTTCTGGAGAAGATTCAGCAATCCTACGCCTATCTAAAATTTGCATTTATTAGTCTCGCTTTATACATCTATTACCTGATCATCAGTAGGTAAAACTCTTTGATTGCCCTGCAACTCAGATGGTGATTTGCTATTTGCGAGTGATGTATTAGTCTCTTTCACAAGGGCATCAAAATCAGATTCTTCAGTAGGCTGTTTTATTGACAGTTCCATTTTCTGTTTTACTGTGTTGGCTGCTTTTTTTCTATTGGCTTCACATAGGTCAAATAGCTTATCCCTTAAAACAGAGTTTCTTTGTTCTAGCTCCTTCTTGCGCTTCTCATTTCCAGCCTGAGTGCTTAAATCATCAAGTTGCTTACGAACTGATTCAAGCTCTTGGTTCAAGGACTCCATTTCATTAGACGAGATAGTTCTCTCAATTAAACGTAGTCGGGCATCATCCTGAATCTGCTCATCTGCTTCCTCTAACTCCTTCATTCCACTCGTTAATTGGAGTCTGCGCTGAACCTTTTTCAACTCAGTATCAGAGGATTCAAATCTGTGAATAGAAACCAGAAGACCAAAACTATTGATAATATCTTTACTTGCCAGGGTGTTGGCATCCCCTAAAAGCTTCAATAGATCTTTTGTTGTGGCATAGTTGAGAGTTTCAGTACTCAAACTACGAAACCAATAACGAAGTTGATTTTGAAGAAATGCTTTAACTCCTTCCACACTATAGCAATCCTAAATCATTCATGAGAAACAGCCATAGGTGAAAAGCTTCGGGAAGACAAAGACCTGTTGATGTGTAACGAACTCAAACAGATACTTGACGATATTGAACGACGTGCAGAGTTGA
>JAAUTN010000089.1 GCA_012031415.1 Leptolyngbyaceae cyanobacterium SM1_4_3
ATACTCCTACATTCAAGGAGACACCCATCATTATTCTGACTGCTAAAAACGGTCTAGTCGATCGCACGCGTGCCCAGTTAGCTGGAGCAACAGAGTTTTTAACAAAGCCTCCCCATGCTGAGGAACTACTGCAAATTGTGCGGAAATATCTTTAAGGAATGAAAATTAAACAGCCTACAAGATTTGTAGGTTGGGGTTTCACAAAGCTCAACTCAACCTACGCAGTTATTCAATCCGCAATCCTGAGATGCTTGCAGCATCTTTCAAGCCCGATTCCTAAAATTTGTTAGTCAGCCATAACTTTTGGTATCGTACTACACGCCGTAGTTTCTATCTATACTGAGCCTAATTCAGTATTCCCACGTGATATTGTAGTTGAGTTGCTGGTTAATGGCTGTCCTTTTGACAAGTAATGTCGATTCTTTTAGATCTGCGTATTTGGGAGCGTGCCTCTGCATCCCCAAATATACAGATCTATGTAAGGCTGATATCAGCCCATGTCTATTAGCGTAAGACGGTAAGCGTTGCTCCTTGTGTTTCATATTCTTCGCGGCAGCACTTATGGGATAACTTCGTCACTTAGTAGCTTAAAGGGGTACAACCGTCATGCTTGGTTTGAGCGTTGGCTATCTTTTGGCTGTCTGCGTTGGTGTTAGCCTCGGACTTTTAGGAAGTGGAGGGGGGATATTGGCATTGCCAATTCTGGTCTATGTCATGGGCATTCCTCCTAAGACGGCGATCGCCATGACTCTGGTTATCGTTGGTGTGGCTAGTGTGTTGGCACTCATTCCTCAGTGGCGAAGAGGTTATGTCAACCTCAAAACTGTATTTATCTTTGGTTCTACAACTATGACCGGGGCCTTCCTGGGAGCCAGAATTGCTACTCTCCCATTCGTCAGCGCAACATTCCAAATATTATTATTTGCTTTGATGATGTTACTTGCCGCTGGACTGATGATCTATCGCTCTTCACAACAGCAATCCAATCAGCAAGTATCTGTCGGAGAGCCAATCATGCCAGATCCAGATCAATATCGCTGGATTTGGCTTCTGCCGCAAGGACTAGGAATAGGAATTCTGACTGGGTTAGTCGGTGTGGGAGGGGGATTTGCAATCGTCCCCGCATTAGTATTGCTAGGAAATATTCCGATGCGACAGGCAATTGGAACTTCACTATTGATCATTGCCTTAAATGCTGTCGCAGGGTTAGCGGGCTATCTAGGAAAAGTAACGATAGATTGGCCAGTCACGATTTCATTTACACTAGCTGCTAGTTTAGGTGTTTTGATTGGCTCCCGCTTGTCCCAACTCGTTTCTGTGAAGCATCTGCAAAAAGGTTTTGGCTACTTCTTACTAGCAGTTGCTGTGTTGGTATTGATGCAAAATCGCTCAAGTTTTCAGCGCTCACAGAGTTCAACTCAAAGTTTCCAGGACAAGACGGCATTCCTTGCAGCGAAGACAAATTGATATATAGCAATCCTCTTTGATTTGTAAAAAAGATGATTCGTGAAAGTGCCCACCCTCCGGATGGGCACTTTCACGAATTATTTAGGATCGCTATAGAAGATTAATGAGGATAAGCACTGATAGACGAAGGGAATCAGCATAAGTTCCCTGTAAGCTAGGATTTTCTAAATCACACTAATAGCTAAAGTCTAAGTCAGTGCAAATATTTTATTCTTCTCTTTTCGAGGGATAACAAAACAGTATACGTTTAGACTTTTCTTTTTTGAGAGATGCACTAATATGGCATCAACTAGTTGAAACCTTCGTGTAGCAGGGTTTCCGGCAACTAGTTGAAAGTTAGGATACTCCGGTTACTACTAGTAGTTTTAGTGGTATGCAAGGAGTGAGGCTAATGGCTGATTTACTGGTTCATTTTCCTGAAACGTCATTCACTTTTCCATCTCCCTGAGCGTTGACGCTTTGTGTCATGGGTTTCTACGTATCCGTTCGGGTTTAAGTTGAAGGTTTGGTTGGAAAATGTTTGAATTTGGGAGGTCAATTGTCTACCTTTCTGTTTGAAAGTGTTGGAAGAATTGAGAGATTCCTGGACTATTTGGTTTTTCTGATACTCTGAAGAGTGCTAGATGATTTAACTTTTACCTAGCCAATGATGTGTAGTCAGCGATCGTTAAGCTGGAGTTTTTTATGCAAACAAGTGCAGATACCAATCAGGCTTCTCAAAGACCTAAGCCGATTTTGATGATTCCGATCAGGCGTTGTGGAAGTCATGCACTCCGCCTCCGATTAAACTTCAGCCCGGATTTTTACTCTCCATATCCTTTGCACATTGTCGATTTCATGCCGCTTGTGGACCTTTATGGAGATCTCTCAGACGACTATACGTACTTCCAGTTAGCTATCGATCTCATTGGCTTGCAGAATGCCACGATGGTTAAGTGGGAAAACGTTGCGCTAGATCCAATTACTATCTTCCAGGCAGTTAAAGAGCGTTCACGTAATGTACACTCCATTGCCTGGGAAATGCTATTTCAGGCTGGGCAACGGCATAGCGCCAAAGTAGTGATGGATAAGTCCCTTGACAACGTGTATTACGCTGAGGACTTGATCACTCTGTTTGACGATATGTTGTTTTTGAACGTAGTTCGCGATCCACGCGCTCAGGTGTGTAGCATCAATCGCGCTATCATTCATGATTTCGACACCCTGTTAAATGCCCAAAGATGGGTGCAGGCTTATGATAAAGCTCAATCTCTAGCTTTGAAATATCCTGATAAGGTTTTAACCATTAGATACGAGGACTTCCTGACTAATCAGGAAGCTGTTCTTCGCAGAATTTGTCAGTTTTTTGGGATCGAGTTCCTAGACTCAATGCTTGATATTTCTGCGTCTAAGGAAGCGCAAAGTATCTCAACCATGTCAGCTCTATGGGAGACAAACAGTTGTCAACCGCTGCCTGCTAACATCGATAAATTTAAAAAATCCATGAGCATGGAGGAGATCGAAATTATCGAGACACTCGCCGGGGACTACATGGATTACTATGGCTATGAAAAGATGACACCAGCCAAAGCCAGAATTGATAACGATACAGTCGCCAAAGCCCAGGAGAGGAGTGAGTTACAAAAACAGCAGGCGTGGATGGATCTGAAGATGAAGGCTCCACAAGACTACCAGTTGAGGAAGTTTAGAGCCACCTATCTTGAGATGCTGAAAGGGCGGTTATTGCAAGATCAAGCTAAAGTTTTGCACAAGCACGATAAGGTTCAGCAAACAGTTTAGTTCAGCGTTTGCTCGATAGAGGGTGAGCAGAGAACTTAAAGCAATGTTTATTTGTTAATGCTTTAGTTCTGGAGGTTTAGCTTGCCCTTTCGAGGAAATCCCGAACAGCGTAAAGTAGCGATCGCTCTATAAGGGAACAACCAGGATGCAACTTGACATCACCCATCTAGCACTGGAGTACGAGAATAAAGACCCCCAAGAGATTCTCAAGCTCGCCTTAGATAAGTTCGACCGTATTTCAATTTCCTTCAGTGGTGCTGAGGACGTAATTTTAATTGACATGGCATCGAAAATCAAAGCAGATTTCAATGTCTTTTCAATTGATACAGGTCGCTTACACCCCGAAACCTATCAGTTGCTTGACCAAGTTAGAGAACATTATGGAATTCCACTGGAGATCGTTTTTCCAGAGTCCTCAGAGGTCGAAACGCTAGTCAAAGAGAAAGGGCTATTCAGCTTCTATCGAGATGGTCACCAGGAGTGTTGTGGCATCCGGAAAGTGCGTCCTCTGCGTCGCAAACTTGCTACTCTTGATGCCTGGATTACGGGTCAGCGCAAAGATCAGAGTCCCAGCACTCGTGCCACTATCCCTGTTGTCCAAATTGATGCAGGGTTTTCAACCAGCAACCACAAGATCGTTAAGTTTAATCCACTGGCCAACTGGAGTTCCGCCCAGGTGTGGCAGTACATCGTTGTCAACAAAGTGCCTTACAACACTCTTCACACAAAAGGCTTCATCAGCATCGGCTGTGAACCCTGTACTAGGACGGTGCTGCCAAACCAGCACGAGCGAGAAGCTCGCTGGTGGTGGGAAGAAGCGGTTGATAAAGAGTGTGGTTTCCATAAAGCTAATCTTGTAAGGAACGAATCAGGGGTAGCCCGCTGATGAAGATTACTGTTGTCAAAAAGATGAAGGCAGACGGCACCCTCTGCCGTAAGTCGGCAAATGTTATCGACGACCTGAACAGGTTAGGACTAGTTGATCAGATTGATGAATTTGTTGTTGCCGAAGAGCATGAGCCGACAAGCCAGGGCATTGCTTTAGCACTGAAGCACAATGTAGACGCAGCTCCTTTCTTTATCGTGGAAGAGGGAGACTCAACTCGCGTTTACACCACATATTTTCTCTTTCTCAAAGAGATTTTCAATCAAGAGGTTTCTGAGGACGACGAGATTGCTGAGATTATGGCTCAAAACCCTGATCTTAGCTTCATCTAGCCAGTACAGAACCATCAAAGTGATGCTCTTCCATGCAATTTTGGAGGGTTACACTATCTCTTGAAGCCTCTCTTCTACAACCTTTTGGAGATTTGGAAAGGGCTTAGCTTGAACGAGAAATTGCCATTGTTTCCAGTGCCGCAGGTGATTCGCTTGAGGGTTTGGTTGAATGTAAATATAGCCTTCTGCAAAGGTATTTCTGCTTCGTGAGGATGCTTCTGCTTTATGACGATTTTTCTCACTCTGGGCGTTGTAGCGCTGGCTCTAGTCTGTTTTGTGGGGGAGTGGCTGCCCATTGATATCACAGCGATCACAATCATGGTTCTGCTGATGGTATTGGGGCTAGTAACACCAGAAGAAGGAATCTCTGGCTTTGGTAATTCTGCTACCATCACCGTGATGGCTATGTTCATCCTGAGTGCTGGTATTGAACGCACAGGTGCAGTTCAGATCGTTAGTGACCTTCTGCGGAGGTGGGGGGGGGAAACATTCGACTCAGCAGATTTTCGCTATGGGGGCAATCGTTGCTCCAATTTCAGCATTTATCAATAATACTGCTGTGGTTGCGGTGTTTTTGCCAATTGTGGAGGACTGGTGCAAAAGGCAGGGAATTTCTCCATCTAAGCTGCTCATTCCATTGTCTTATGTCACTATTTTAGGAGGCATGATCACTGTAATCGGCACCTCAACAAATGTTTTGGCAAGTGGCTTGTCGGAACAGTTGGGGTATGGAGCGTTTAACTTGTTCCAATTCACGAAATTGGGTTTGCTCAGTGCCACCGTCGGTTTAGCCTATCTAGCCTTTGCTGCACCTCGACTACTGCCAGATCGGAAAGACCCAAATGCTGATGTGGTGAGTCAGGAATATGGACTCAAGGACTATGTGAGCGAAGTTGTGGTAAGACCGCGTTCTCATCTAATTGGGCAGACTTTGCAGGCTAGTGGACTCCGACGCAAATTTGACGTAGACGTGTTGGAACTGATTCATAGTGGTTCTCACTTTCCACAGCCCCTGGCAGACAAGGTGCTACAGGTAGGAGATATTTTAATTGTGCGTGGCAGTCGAGAAGATCTTCTCAAAATTAAAGATGATGAGGGAATCGACATTCTACCTGATGTAAGATTTGGGCGTGACTCTCTAGAAGCTGAACTGAGTTCCGGAGAAGAGGGGATTGCTGAGGTTTTAGTTGTCTCTAATTCTAGTTTGATTGGCTCTACTCTCGAAGAGATGCACTTTCGGCAACGCTATAACGCTACTGTGTTGGCAATTCGTCGAGGGCAGGAGTTTCTACGCGAACGGCTCAGTAAAATTCCTTTACGGTTTGGTGATGTACTGCTGGTTCAAGGTCCAGAGCAAAGCCTTTTGGGAATTCAAACGAGCCGGGATCTTCTGGTAATTGAGCAACGCCCTTTAGAAACCTTGCGACGAGATAAAGCGGGGATTGCGATCGCCATCGGGCTTGGAGTTGTCCTGGCTGCGGCTTTCAACTGGATGCCTATTTTGCAGAGCGCCCTGGTTGGAGTTGTGCTGATTATCCTAACGGGCTGTCTAAAGCCAGGTGAACTGTATGAAGCCGTGCGCTGGAATATCATTTTCCTGTTAGCGGGTCTAATTCCTTTAGGAATAGCAATGGACAAATCAGGCGCAACTCAATGGCTAGCGGATAGCCTTGTAGGGTTAGGAAGCGATCTGTCGGGATACTGGATTCTAACGTTCTTTTTCGTAATCACGTCTCTCATTACAGAGATTCTTTCTAACAATGCTTCGGTCGTTCTTCTTTTACCCATTGCTGCTAAGGTGGCAGAAACACTTGACCTTAACCCCTATGCCTTCATGTTTGCGGTCACTTTTGCAGCATCCAATAGCTTCATGACCCCCATCGGTTATCAGACAAATACGATGGTTTATGGTCCAGGTGGCTATAAATTTTGGATTTCGTGCGAATTGGAGCGCCCCTTAACCTACTAATGATGTTGGTCGTTCCTCCACTTATCATTTTGCTGTATGGACTGTAGGTTTATCTCTAGAAGGGTTGGTAAAAAACACTCTTCTAGAGCCTTTTCCTATCTGAATTGAGTTTGATTAGACGTTGAGGTGGTTTCAGGGGTTCTTAGGGAACTTATGTTTGTTGGGTGTTTGCAGCAAATAATTTAGGAGGAAAAGTCATGTCTAAAACTCTGATTCAGCCTCATGGGGGTCATCTCATTGACCGCACCTTAAGGGGAATAGAGCGTCAAACAGCTTTTGAGAATGCTCATGCTTTGCCTCGTTTGACGCTTTCTCAACGTAATCTTGCTGATATCGAATGTATTGCCACAGGAATTTATAGTCCGCTTGAAGGTTTCGTTGAAGAGGAGGAATACTATAGCATTGTCAACGAAATGCATTTGAGCAATGGTCTTGCCTGGAGTATTCCGGTTACTTTACAGGTGCCTGAAGCATTGGCTGCAAAGTGTAGGCTTGACTCTGAAATTGCATTGGAACATCCGAATGGTGAGATTTTAGCGGTAATGACCGTTACGAGTAAGTTTAAACCGAATCAGAACGAGGAGTCTGAGAAGATTTATCTCACAACCGAAGAAGCTCACCCAGGTGTTAAGGCAATGCGTGCTGAGGGCGAAGTCTATCTTGGAGGGCCTATCACTCTGGTTAACGTAATTCCATACGTCGATTTTCAAGGCTATCGCTTAACTCCGGTGACTACTCGTGCTGAATTTGCCGAGCGTCAATGGGATACAGTGGTTGCTTTCCAAACGCGCAATCCAATTCATCGCGCTCATGAATACATCACAAAAATTGCCCTGGAGATTGTGGATGGATTATTTATTAACCCGCTGGTGGGTATGACAAAATCTGACGATATTCCAGCCCCAGTGCGAATGAAGTGCTACGAAACTCTGATTGACAAGTACTATCCCAAAGATCGGATCTTGCTAGGGGTATTTCCTGCTGCGATGCGTTATGCAGGGCCACGAGAGGCGATCATGCACGCGATCGCCCGTCAAAACTATGGTTGCACTCACTTTATCATTGGTCGAGATCATGCCGGGGTCGGTTCCTACTATGGAACCTATGACGCTCAGCACATTTTTGATCGCTTTGGATCAAGTGAGTTGAAAATTACACCTATAAAATTTGAACACGCCTTTTACTGCACTCGTACTCAATCAATGGCGACTAGTAAAACGAGTCCGAGTACTGTTGAAGAACGAATCCATCTATCTGGGACTAAAGTGCGCGAAATGCTGCATCGAGGGCAAGTTCCTCCCGCAGAATTTACGCGCCCAGAAATTGCCGAAATTTTGGTTGCAGCCATGAGATCAGCCAAAGTTACAGTGGCAAAATAGAACGCACAGTCGTGCGATCGCCATGCTAATAAGGGGCTTAAGCCCCTTGTTCCACAGGAAATGCGTAAGTCCTGCCTGTATCACTACCTATTCATCTTTTCAATGAACTTAGAGGTTATTAATCATGCAACACCAGGGAGTCACGCTGTGGTTTACAGGCTTGAGCGGCTCAGGCAAAACAACCATTGCAAAAGCCGTTGAACGAGAACTCAGAAACCGTAACTGTAAAGTTGAAATGCTAGATGGGGATATCGTGCGAACCAACCTGTCGAAGGGTTTGACTTTTAGTCGAGAAGACCGCGACATCAATATCCGGCGAATTGGGTTTGTTGCTAACTTGCTTAGTCGCAATGGTGTAATTGCGATCGCGGCAGCTATCAGTCCATACCGTTCTGTTCGAGATGAAATTCGTCAAATGACAGAGAACTTTGTAGAAGTGTATGTGGATGCCCCGCTGGCAATTTGTGAAGAGCGGGACATTAAAGGTTTGTATGCTAAAGCGCGAGCAGGTCAAATCAAAAATTTCACGGGTATTGATGACCCCTATGAAGCGCCGCTCCATCCTGAAGTAGTCTGCTGTACAGCGAAAGAAAGTCTGGATGAGAGTGTAGATAAGGTTATTGCTGAACTGGAACGATACAACTACATTCCAGCCAAGCAGTTTGCGGGAATATCGATAGACTAACGGGTATCAGAAACAGTAGACAGGTGATGACCTCAAATCAAATTACTTCATCAATGATTAGCCCACTGTTAAAAAAGATTTTTTGGATATCCAGAATGGTCATCACTTTCTCATGATAGGAAGCAATTCCCTGAAGATATTTCTTGTTCAGATTAATCGAGTCGCTGATGTTAGGGCTGGTCATCACTTCCCGCTGGTCTAAGAGAAACATCGTATCGCCAATCGCTTTGACCATTACTCCAACAACCACATTTCTGACTTCAATCACCATCGCTTTGGCACCTTCAATGGTTTGAGTCGATCGCTTAGAAGGTTCCAAAAACTCACGCAAATCAATCAGAGTCAGAATCTCACCACGTAGATTCATGTTTCCAATAATGTAGCTAGGGCAACAAGGGATAGGCGTTACTTTTCGCACGTCTACAAACTCGCGCACGGCTTCTACATCAACCCCAAAAAAGTCATCGCCCAAAGCAACCACTGTTAAGGGCTTTAAGTCTTTTAAGTCTTGTCGTTGAACTGAAGCCTTCAAGTTATCAGCGCGTTTTCGGAAAATTTCTCTTTCCTGGGAAGTCGCATTGGGAAACAGGGTTGGCTGCTCCGTCAGGGTTGACTCAAACCCACTAATCGACTGTTGATTGAAAGGAGAGTGGGCTTGAGTCGCTGCTGAGGAATCTTTGACCGATATCAGTTCTTGTATCTCTGCATACCAGAGCCAATTTCCTGGATTGCTAAGAATGAGAATATTCTCATTGCTAACTTTTCCCGCAATAATCTTCTTCCGCTCAACGCCCGTCCACTCCTGCTCATGAGAAATTTCTGTCTTAATTTCGTTAGAAGAAATAGTTTTAACATCGTGAACCTGATTCACAATGATCCCGATACGCAAATCTTCCCACTTTAAAACCACTAAATTATCCGTTAGTCGGTAGTTTAGTGAGGGTTGTCCCAGTGTAATACTCAGATTCATGACTGGCACGCTCTCTCCTCGAAAATCGAGAATACCAACGATGTCGCGAGAGGCTTTTGGAGTCGGCGTTAACTCAGGAAGAGCAAATACCTCTTCGACATAAATGGTGTCAATGCCATAGCGATGTTGATTAACGCTAAAGATGAAATAAGATTGTTCGCTCATGATAGTTCCTGGTCGATAATTTTTAACTCTGTTTCTAGCTGTAAAATCAGTTCAGCGGCAGTCAGGTTGCCTAGCTTTTGAATGGTCATGTCAGGCGGAAGCTGTCTCAGAAGATTGAGCGCAATTTGCTGCATCCTGATGTTTCTTCGAGTGTGAGGATCGCTGTCGGTGTCGTGATTTGCATCATGGGATAAGTTTTCTGGATAACAGTCTTCAAAATCGTCTAATCTTAGGGAAGATGATGTACTGGCTGAATCCTTTTCTGCACGCTGATATACTAGTGACTCTGAAAATACTTTAATCTGAAATAGATTAAGATTTTGGTTAGAGAGTTCAGCGTGTCCAGTAAGCAGATAGCCTGACGGCTGAAGGGTGTGGTAGAACTTATTTAGAACTTTGGCGATCGCCAACCTTTCAAAATAAATGAAGACATTACGACAAATAATCAGATCCATATCCCTCAAATCAGAATCCTGTTGAGGAAGCTCATCTTTAATCAAATTTAAGATTTGAAAACGCACCATTTCTTTAATAGTTTGATCAATTTTGTATCGATCATTGTTTAATGTAAAGTATTGCTGCTTGATATTAGGATCAACGCTTCTAAATGACCATGAACTATAAACTCCGTCTCTTGCTTTTTCTAAAGCAGCTTGATTAATATCTACCCCTAAAATTAGTAAATTCCACTGCTCTAAATCAGGGATGAGTTCTTGTAGAAGGATAGCGATCGAATAAGGCTCCTCTCCTGATGAACAGCCAGCGCTACAAATACGAATCGTCTTACTATCTTGCTTACGCTGAATTAGTTCTGGCAGGATGTGATTTCGCAAAAGCGAGAACTGTTCTTTGTCGCGAAAGAAATAGCTTTCACCATTAGTCAACAGTGTCACCAGGTCTAACCATTCCTGGTGACTATCAGCAGTAGAAGATTCTAGTAGTTGATAATAAGCGATTGACGAATTTAACTTAAGGACGTTCATCCGTGAAAAGATTTTTGCGCCCAGACTCGCTTGATCTCTTTCCCTAATTTCTATGCCAGTGTGCTTAGCGATGAGTTGGATAAAGGCCTCTTTTCGCTCCGCACTCAAAGGTTCTATGGTTGACACGTTAAGTTTCCTGATGCTCCTCATCGGATTTTTACAAGATTGATCTACGGCATTCATCGATAATCTTTGCTATCTTCGATTTTCACGGTTGGCTAAATCAGAGGAATCTGATTTGAGTAGAGATAATAATACGGGGGCGATCGCCTGAATCGGTAAAACCTGTTTTGCTGCCCCTAGATTAATCGCTTCTTTAGGCATTCCAAATACAACAGAAGTTGCCTCATCTTGAGCAATGGTAAAACCACCTGCTTCGGCGATCGCCTGCATCCCATCTGCACCATCTCTGCCCATTCCCGTCAACAATATTCCCACCGCTGATTTTCCGTAAGTCTTAGCAACTGAGACAAAAGTAACGGTAACTGAAGGGCGATGCCCTCCTAATGGCAAAGCATCAGAGCAAACAAAACGCCCTCTATTGTCTAGTTCTAAATGTCGCTGCTCAGGGGGAAAATAAATTTTTCCTGGCTTTGGCATCTCTCCCGGTTGAGCAATTTGAATGGGTAGAGGGCAACTGTTAGCAAGCCAGTCAATCAAACCTTGCAAAAAACCAAGACAAATATGCTGAATGCAAATGATCGGAAGCGGAAAATCGTGTGGCAATTGAGTAAATACGTCGTAAAGTGCTTGGGGCCCACCTGTTGATGCCCCTACCACGACAATCTTAGGTTTATGATAGTAATTTGAAATAAAAGTAGGAACTTGAATAGGTTCGGATTTCTTAGTTTTTTGGGTCGATCTTCGTCGTTTGGTTAACACCTTAACGCCAGAGAGAATCTGAATTTTGTTAACTAATTCTTTCCCAAAAGCGTGATTTTCAACAGTTAAACCAGAAAGTGGTTTTGGGAAAATATCGACTGCTCCTGCTTCTAAAAGCTGAAAAACTTGATGAGTGTCCTCTTCTTGAACTGACGCGCTGATTACCAAAATCGGGCGTGGATAAAGCGCCATCACCTCAGACGTAAACGTTAGACCGTCCATCTTAGGCATATGAAGGTCTGTACAAATTACATCAGGCTGTACTTCAGGAATCAAAGCCAAAGCTTCCAAACCCGATTGAGCTTCCCCTACAACCTCAATTTGAGGAGATGAGCTTAAAATTCGTTTTAGGATAGTAAGAGCAATTTGAGAATCTTCAACCAACAAAACTCGAATGGGCATTAGCTGTCACAGATAGCGCATCATAGGTGAATAATAGATGGTAGATAGGTAGAATACGTTAGGTAGCGAACGCATCACCCGCCGCTTTTCGGTGCATTGCGCTATTGCTGTTGCACCCCATGAAAAATGCACCTTCTATTACTTGCATAGTCGCAAATTACAGTCGTAAACTGTAAATCAATCTATTAAACTAATCTTCCTAGAATTTCTAAAAGAACATCCTGATTAAACCTTCCTTTGATTACGTAAGCGTCAGCGCCTGCATCAGCACCCCTCTTTTTGTCTGCATCTGAATCTAAAGTTGTCACCAGGATAATGGGTAGATTCCTGTACTCTTGATGTTGACGAATCTTGGCAGTGAGAGACAAACCATCTAAATTGGGCATTTCCACGTCAGATAGCACCGCATCGAATGGACGAGTTTGCAGCTTCTCGTAGCCGTCCAGTCCATCAACAGCAATGACAACTTCGTATCCTGCTCGTTCCAAAAGTCGCTTTTCCTGAGTACGCACTGGCACGGAGTCTTCTACAAGCAAAATGGTGGGTTTTCGCTGAACGGCTTTGGAGCGAATGGGGATAGCGGGTGTAGTTTGCGCCTGTAACGACTTAATCAAATCAGGAGCATTGAGAATGGTACAAACTTCTCCTGTTGGTAGGATAGTTGCTCCTACAACGTTGCGTACCCGCTTCAAGACTTGGCTCTGAGGTTTAATTACAATTTCCTGTGCATCAAACAGACGATTGATGAAGAATCCAGCTCGCTCTTCTCCAACTTTGACCAGGATGCATTGCTGTAAGTTACTTTTTCGTTGAGGAGTAGTCGCAGGAGGAGTGTAAGCGTGTGAGTCCCACAGCTTCAACAATTCGGCCAAATCTGCAACCGGAATTTCCTGTCCATTCCAGGTAATGGTTGCCTTGTCTTCAGCGGTAGAAATTTGGTTTTCGGATATTAAAAGTGTGGTTTCTAAAAACTCAATGGGCAAAGCGTGAATTAATCCCTGCACGTCTAAGAGTACTGTGTTGACGGTCGTTAGACTCGTGTTAAGTTGAATTCGGAAGGTACAGCCCTCTCCAGGATTTGACTCAATTTGAATTTCTCCCTTTAACCGCTCAATGTTGGTTCTGACGACATCTAACCCAATTCCTCTTCCAGAGATTTCTGTGATGAAGCTGCGAGTTGAAAAACCAGGGGCAAAGATGAGTGATTGGATCTGACTTGGAGACATAACTGCTAGCTCTTCTGAGTCATACAGTCCACGTTTTAGAGCAGTTTGTTTGATTTTCTCCAGATCTAGCCCGCGCCCATCATCAGCAATCTCAATAACAATTTTGTTGTCGGTTTGATAGCCTTTTAACCAGATTTTGGCAGTAGCAGGTTTGCCGATCGCCTGTCGTTCATTGGGAGTCTCAATGCCATGATCGATCGCATTGCGAACCATGTGCATCAAAGAATCCTTGATTTCTTCAAGAATGCTTTTGTCTGCGGTGGTGTCCCCTCCTTCGATAATTAGCTCTACATCTTTGGACTGCTGTTTGGCTAAATCTCTTACGGTTCGAGGAAGAGTCTGAAACACCGTAGAGAGAGGCAGCAGTCGCAGGGTGCGAATTTTTTCCCTGAGTTCTCCGGAGATCTTGTCAAGTCGGGTGCTGCTGTCTTGAGTAGAGGTTCTGAGAGAGCTAATCAAGCTCTCTAGCTGTTCTTGATACGCAAGGGCTTTGGAGGAGGATTTAGAAGCTAGTCCCTGGTTTCTGCTGCTGCTCTTCCAATCCCTCCAGAGGTTAGCCATTTCCTCAATGACCGCAGCAATTTGAACCACATTGGTCTTCGTGACGGTGAGTTCTTCCGCTTGGGTCATTAAAGCATCGAGATCGCGAGTTTGAACGCGAATGGTATCAATGCGATAGAGTTCATCAATTTCAGGGGAAGGAGAAAGTAGTTTTTGTTCGGTAGGAGCGAGAGT
This sequence comes from Leptolyngbyaceae cyanobacterium SM1_4_3, assembly GCA_012031415.1. Taxonomy (GTDB): domain Bacteria; phylum Cyanobacteriota; class Cyanobacteriia; order Elainellales; family Elainellaceae; genus JAAUTN01. The sequence goes on from JAAUTN010000089.1 coordinate 13,861, forward strand.
TTGGGTAGTGACTTTTTCCGGAGTGGGGGGTAACGAGTCCTGGTCGTTAACGGGTGGTGTGATTTCGGTTAGAGAACTGAGGACTTGAGATGTATCAACCTGTCCGCTCTGTCCGGTGACTGCTTCGTGAACCAGTTTGCCGATCGCATCTAATCCCTGGTAAAGGCGATCGCCCACCTCTGGGGTCAGGGCAATCTGTTTTCGCTTGACTCCTCCCAAAGTTTCTTCAATCTGGTGAATCAGCGTTTCTACAGGGTCCACCCCCACACTTCTAGAGTCCCCTTTTAGACTATGGGATTCCCGCAACAACTGCTCTAGAGTAGCTTCGTCCTCTGGATGCTTTTCCAGTCGCAGCAAACCTGCTTCCAGCCGCTGTAGCCGCTCTCGACAGGAAATCTTATAAATTTCCCGCAGTTCGTCATCTTCAATAAAGGTTGCGGCGCGTGGAGCGATTAAATTCTCTATTTCCGGGGTTACTGTTTCTGAGGTTAATGTTTCCGGGTTTACTGTTGAAACCGTTGCCAGGGCTATCTCTGGCTCTGACAAGAACTGTGCTGGTGCTTCTGCTTCTTCAAGCGTCGATAACAAGAGGTCAATTGCCTGAAGCACATCTACTTCGCTAGGTTGACCTGTCACTGTTTCGCAAACTAACTTGTGGATAGATTCTAGTCCTTGATTCAGCGATCGCCCACAAATGAGTCAAACACAATACTGCCCGATTGAACAGCCTCAAGAATCTCTTCAACCTGGTGGGTCAGCGTTTCTACCGCATCAGCCCCTACCCCTCTAGAGTCACCTTTAAGACTATGAGTTTCTCGCTGTAGCTCTTCAAGGGTTGACACATCGTTGGGATGCTGTCTCAGATATTGCAGCCCTTCCTCTAGTTTATGTAGATGGTGTTGGCTAGAAATATCATAGAGGTGACGTAGCTCTTCGTCTTCAATGAAGCTTGATGGAGCGATAGTATGATCGGGTAAGAATTCCTCTGGGTGGTCAACAACCTGCACCAGTTGATCTAAGATCTGAGTCACATCGGCAGTGTTGGGCTGTCCTGTTACAGCTTCGTGGACGAGTTGCTCGATCGCCTCTAACCCTTGATGAATGCGATCGCCCACTAAAGCATTTAAAGCACACCGCCTCGACTGAACGTTCTTCAGAATCTCCTCAATCTGTTGGATTAACACTTCAATGTCTTCAACACCAACACTTCTGGAATCTCCTTTCAGGCTGTGGGCTTCCCGTCGCAGATCTTCAAGGGTAGCCGCATCAGCAGGATGCTCCTGAAGATACTGTAACCCTGCTTTGAGTTTCTCCAGCGATCGCGGCTAGAAAACTCATACAGGTTTCGTAGTTCCTCATCTTCAATAAAGCTAGATAAACCAGTTGGGTCGGTTTGAGCGACTTCAGCAGGCGTGATAGACTGTAGCGTTTCTAACTCCTGATGAGCCGCCATTAATAATTCAACGAAGTGGGTGATGTCTATTGCGCTGGGCTGCCCCGTTACTGCTTCGTGGACTAACTGACCGATGGCTTTGAATCCCTGGTGGAGGCGATCGCTCACCATTGAAGGTAAAACTCGCTTAGCCTGAATCGTCTTTAAAATTGCTTCAACCTGTTGAATAATCGATTCAACCGTTTCCACACCCACACTTCTGGAATCCCCTTTGAGGCTATGAGCGTCTCGCCGCAGTTCCTCTAAAACAGCTTCATCCTCTGGGTGCGTTTGCAGGTGCAACAAACCCGCCTCCAGTCGCCGTAATCGCTCTTGGCTGGAGAGTTCATACAGATCTCGAAGCTCTTCATCATCTATCTTCATAGTTTGTCACTGCTCATGCCATTGGCGATCAAAAGTGAGATGCTCTCTGACTGGAATCTGTCCCTATATCTGGTTGACTGACAAAACTCCTAAACCCGTTGATATACCATAAGTTGAGTGAAGCAAAGTAGAATCCAACAAAAGTCAGGCAGGTATTAAATTTCACGTTGTCCTACCCAACCTATATCAGAGGATTTGTCAGTCAATCAACTCGGTGCAGCTAGCAGTTTTATTTAGAAATAGAATCGCTCCTTGCATAATCAGGAGCTAACCCCTGGTCTAATATAGAACTGCAACAAGGGGCTTCAGCCCCTTGTTAAAGGTAGTTTCATAAACAACTGAAATTACATCAATTGCTTAAGCTCCATAGCCGTTTCATTAAGTTGCTGAGTTCCAACTTTAGCTTGAGTGATGCCACTAGCCGTTTCCTTGGCTCCCTGATTAATGGTTTCCATCGCCTGTACCACCTGCTGAATACCGTCCAACTGTTGCTTCAGATTCAATGAAATTTGCTGATTGTTCAAAACGACCTGGTTAACCGCTTCTGCTGCTCCTACAAAGGCTTGCTCAGTTCTCCTGGCAATTTCTACACCCGTTGAGACAGTTTTTGTTCCTTCCTCAGTCACCATTACGGTTGAGTTAATCGCGTTTTGAATCTGAGACACCAGTTCGTTAATCTTGTCAGCAGATCGTTGACTTTGATCAGCCAACTTGCGAATCTCGTTGGCGACTACGGTGAACCCTTTGCCGTGTTCGCCCGCACGAACTGCTTCCACCGAAGAATTGAGTGCCAACATATTAGTCTGGCTGGCGATATCAGACACAAGTTGTGAAATACTACCAATCTGATTGGCCTGCTCACTCAGTTGCAGCATTTGTTCAGCAATAGTTCCAACCTTCTTTTCCAGAGCAAACATACCCTCCATATTCTCTCCGACGGCTTGAGTCCCACTCTCTGTTAAGCCAAGTGCCTGACGTGCTGCTGCCGCCGCTGCTTTAGCTTGCTCTGCCGATTGCCGGAAAGATGCCTCTAGCTCATCCATCGTCGTCGTCGTTTCGTTAACTGAAGCCGCCTGCTGATGGGCAACGCGCTCCTGCTCCTCTACAGTTGTGGCAATCTCGTTAGAGGAAGTCGTGATGTAACCAACCGATTTTTGCAATGTCCGGCTAATTCCCGCTGTAATTAATGCACCCGAAAGTATAGTTAGCGCCGAAGCTAGGAGAGTGCCAGCCGTTACCAGCAAGAGCAAAGCATTTGCAGCGGACGCCGCTTGAAGCTTTTTCTCATCCAAACGAGCCAGTTCGGTTTGCAAAATTTCATCTGTTGTTGAATCTAGAGTAGGTGTCCTTAATTCTTCTATAAGCTGAGTAGCCTGCTCAACTTGACCTGCTCTCACCAGATCAAATACTCTCTCCCCAGCCGCCACAAAGCTTTCACCATCCGCTAGCACAACCTGCATCTTCTCTCGACTTTCGGCATCATCTAGTAGATCCAGGATGCCTGTGGATGCCTGCTGATAGCGCTGAAGTCCATCCTCGTAAGCAGCCTGGAAAGCATCAGTATTTTCAGGATTGATTACTGGCGCTCTACTCGCCCTAACCATTCTGCCTAAACCGAGTGCTAACTGAGTGACTTGATTGATCTTGGTATACGAAGCTTCTATTTCTTCGTTTATTTTTTCTCGACTCACTACATTTGAATAAGTAAATCCACCCAAGATAAACAGCAGAACCAAAGGAGGCATATACCCCAAAAAAATACGAGTTCTGATTTTTAGACTACCGAAGTTCTTCATTGTTACTCCCAGTTACTCCCAAAATTTCTACCGCACTAAACTGACACGATGAGTAGCTCTGTTTTATAGTTGAGCATCAGAGCTATGCCATTTCCTTCAAAACTAAAGCATTAGGAAATGCCTACTTTGGTTTGAGTTGAACCCGCAGCAGTTTCCTTTGCACCCTGGTCAACTACTTTCATCCACTTGAACAACTTACTGAATGCCATCTAGTTGCTGTTTTAGATTTAGCAAGATTTGTTGGTTACTTACAACCACGTTACTTATGGTATCCGCTACTTTAAAAAAGAGTTTACTCAGTTTTTCTTTATCCGGGGAACCTATTAGTGAGGAAGTTGGTAAGGAAACAAATTCTCATGTTTAGTTCTACAAATGAATTGATGGTTTACCTACACATTGAGGTGTTCAAATTCTCTGACATGGTAGCGCTTTATCCCAAAATTAAGATGATAGAAGCTTCGTTCTAATACCAGTTCTATGCGAAGCTACTCTCAACCTAGGGTTTATTCTTCTTGTCCTCTGGGATCTATTTTGTTTAAACTCAAATCGATATAAGTTGAACTAGCATCGCTCAGCTTGCCCTATCAATAATTACTGGGAAATGGCCTATCATCAGGATGCTTTTTTGATGAAATTAGCTACGTTTGTAAATTAGAAAGAAAGCTAAAAGAATTGGTGAGAAAAATCGCTCTGTAACTTAATACGCGAATGACTGCAAAGCTCCTCTAAACCTTGAAGAAGTTCAGAAAAATAGTTCGTCTAGGCTAGCTCAATGGCAACCTGATAACCTGATGTCGTACTGGTCGTAGAAATACTTGTTTTTAAGTCTAAGGGAATGTTTGAAAATGAGTTGCCGTGCTGTAATGAGTTGCTAACATTCAGCAAATGACTCTTTATGTAAAGTAGAACGATTGCCTAATGACAGCCTGCCGCTACACTCTGCTGAATTTCGAGGGAGTAGCTGCTGAATCGCGCTAGGCATATGTGCTGTACATCTTTACTTTGCTGAAGTACACAAGACATATCTTGCACCCCAACTACATTGTATTTCGCCTTTCTCTTCATCAGCAAGATGTCTTAGCGACTTTCATCAATTGTTCATATAGCATTGCTGCCAGGTTCGCAGTGGGTGGAGGTTGTCGGCATATCCTACCAGAGGGGATAGCTTTTATGAACTTATGACAGTTCGATGTTAATTCTGCGATCGCCATACAATGCCAAAATATAACAATGGCTTACAGCGGTTTTCACTTACTTTCACTTACATAGACCGCAAATTTTGGTATGGGCGAATAGCCCTTCACCCCTACACTATGGTTTACTTATCCCAAAGACGCTGTAAGCATAGGACTAGGGGAAAACTCAACGTGGTGGTAAGGACACAGTACCCAAAGCTGCTGACCTGTACGGACAGGGAGAATGTTAAGTTCTGATTGCCATACTGCTACGGGTTTTTCCCAGGCTTCTTCCCATTTTTGAGCAATCAGAGGTTTGGCGATGTGTCCCATTTCCCAGCCTTGGGCGATCGCCTCCAACAGAGCAGACAACGACTCAGGTTCCCAGAGGGTTGTTGCAATTAGGGCGTTGGCGATTAGCATACTCGCAAGCGGTAGCCGAAACTGAGCCAGATAAAAGGCTTGCAGGGCAATTTCTCCCATTTCGCTGGTGTCAAACCCCGTCATAATGTGCCAAATATCGTGAGTTTGCTGCCAGCGATTCTCGACGTAGCTCACCTCTGAGTCAACTTCGACTTCAGCCGCTAGTGTTTGAAACCCTGCCTGTTTCATTCTGCTGGCGTAGACGTATGCTAGTGAGTCTTGGGGATATTGCAACAGAGCGTCCAGGTCGTGAGCAGGAGCCATGTATCGCTCGGCGATGATATCTGCCACTTCTGGCACGGATTTCATCTCCTCAACCGCCAGTCGGAAAGCAGGAGTATTCACCAGGCTTGTACTCAACTCTCCCACTGCTGTTAAACTGCCGCTTTCGTCAAAAAGCAGCGTCAGGAAAGCTTTTGTGCCAGTGAATGCCCGCAGCAGGTTTTGTATCGTTGATTGGGGTTCATTGGAAGGGGGTTGTTTAGCCAGAGGGTTAGCAGATTGCCTTTGAGAATTAGTTAGCTGCATAAGATTTCCTCAGTGTGAAGTGGAGATAGAGTAAAATGCGAACAAAGTTCATATTTCAAATATATGAACTTTGTTCATGTTTTGTCAAGGATGATTTTGAGTAATGGCAACTGATCCTCAAAAACCTCAGCCATGCGACGGCGACCCAAGCAGGCGCGTAGTCAGGAGCGGGTACATCACATTCTCGATGTCACCGAGCAATTGTTTATTGAATTGGGCTATGATGCGGTTACGACAAGGGCGATCGCCACTCGTGCCGAAGTTCCAATTGGGTCGCTTTATCAGTTTTTTCCTGACAAAGAAGCCATCCTAAGAGCGCTAGCAAACCGTTATTTTGAGCAGCAATACCACCTGTTTGTGAGGCTGCATGGTGAGTTGGCAGATGCTCCAATTGTTGTTTATGTTGGTCGCATGGTGGATGCTTTTGACCAGTTTGCGACTAGCCATCCTGGCTATCGTGCTGTACTAGAGCAACTCATCAACTTAATGTCAGCCGCCGAGATCGGCACTTTAGATGAGTATGATCAGCAGATTCTCAATGAGTTAACTCACTTCTTCAAACGACGAAACTCATCTTTGGGTCAGACAAAGTGTGAACTAATCGCCACTCTGTTATTGAAAACAGTGAGTGAACTGCTGTGGCTTTCCTTGACACGCGATCGCCCTTTTCGGGAGCAAGTGATAGCTGAAACCAAGACGTTGATTGCAGCGTATTTGCAAACCTACCAGGTGTAGTGGGAGGGATGAGGGATGAGGGATGAGGGATGTTGAGTTCGGCAACTGCAAGGACGACACCATATCAGAAGAAGGGATTTCGAGTGGTTTTGCTAAATGCCGATTTTTTGGGTGAGAGGAATTACTCTTTTTTAAATGAGCTTAAATGAGCTAAACGCTAAATGAGTCACCATTCGTTTTGCCCTGCGATCGCCACCCATGAAACTCAAAGTGATTAACCCCAACACCACCGCCAGTATGACCGACAAGATTGGCATTGCGGCTCGGAGGGTTGCGAGTTCTGACACTGAAATTATT
>JAAUTN010000472.1 GCA_012031415.1 Leptolyngbyaceae cyanobacterium SM1_4_3
TCGTGGTCAAAGAATGTTGTAACCTTCATGAAACCCTTTCCTACTCAACTTTTGCAAGCTTTTGTCCTGTACTTAGGGTCCAGCTATAAAATGTAATACCTTTGCCATAGCCGAAATAGCGTGGCAGTGCCCGCCCCTGACGCACCGACCCTTTGACTGGAAATCGTTGCCCATCCGATGAAGACAACATCCCACCACCCCAGAGTTGACTTAAGGGTTGACGGTAGTGGTAATTCACCAGTACATTATTGGCTTCCCGCAACGTGTCCTCACGAATGTACCAGGTGTTGCACCAACTCAAATGAGGATAAGACAGTTCTGCCGACGTTACCAGTTGCTTTAATTCCAGGTTGCAGGCTTGTGCCAATAGAGAGCCATACAGATGCAGCAACAGGTGATTATCTCGATGGGATGAGCCGCCGAGGTGTTTGAGGGCATCTGAGAAGCCTGTCCAGCCATCAACCTCAATCAGCAAGTCTGGAATGTCGAGTTGGGGTAAACGGGTTGAGATCGCCTGAGCCAGTTGCTTCAATTCGGCAGATCGTTCCTGAGCTTCAATGGGTGACAGTATCAGTTCGCCCTTTTCTTCTCGCAAATCTCCATCTGGGTCATTCAGTAAGGTTTCTACCGCGTCCATCAAGGTGAACAATTCGGTTTCCCGTTCTGCCAAACGCGCTTGAGGCTCAAGGGGTGTTCCCAAGAGGTTCACCGTCTGGTCGCGTTGAACAACCCACTCCTCTTTGGGAATAAAGTAGCTCTCTAATTCACTAAAGCGACGGCTGTGGAATAGGTAAATCGCTCCAGAACGCAATTCCTGCCGCAGAACCCACAGAGCAGCCAACTCGTAGTAGCGACGATCTATCCCGTCGGGTTGTACCACGTAGGACAGCCATGCCTCCGGCACGAATCCGGTAGGTGCGTCATCCGGCACTTTGCGGCGAATTCCTGAATGGATCTCTCGCACCAATTGAAGCCCCTTCAGTAATCCTTGAGCCTCCTGACTAGACTGGAATTGAAGCGTTGCCAGGAAACGGTTGGAAAAGTGCCGCACCCGTTGATATGACTTACCAAAGTAGTCTACATACGCATCGTGCTGTGGACGAATGAGTTGTTTTGTTTCTCCAAGTGCCGTTTGTAATTGGATCTGACTAATCTGTTCAAATGCCTTTGTGCGAATGGTATGGTCTTCTACATCTGGATTGAGCAGAATCTGTCCCAAATCATACAGAGTCTGAAGTTTCTCGTTAATCGTTTCAGTTGCTTTCAATCGGTCCTGCTCAAAGTTCCGCTTTGCCTCACCGTACAACTTCCAAATTCGTTGGTCTACCATCTCAATCAAGTCGTCGGTGAAGTTGTAAAGGGATTGCTTAAGAAACGCAACCAGGATGGGATATCGTTTGGCTTCATTTGCACGTTGCAGATATTGATTGGTTGCTCTGGCTCCAATTCTTGCCAAGTGGTTGATACGGTTAGGGTTGAGTTGGGCCAGGTTCCACTGATTGACTTGGTGCTGTTGCAAGAAGGCAATTTTATCAAGGGTTTCCAGAATTTGTTTTGGGTTGTCTCCAGTGGGGGTTCTCTGCAACCAGGACAAAGGGGTTCGCCCCAGATCGTCATCCACCTTCAATAACTTGTCTAGAAACAAGCAACAATCCTTAGTCAGCAAACGACTGCAAACTTTGATAGATTGTATTTTGAGCATCGTGCCTTGCCTTAGAGACCTTGTGTGCCAAACGCGTGGTGCCGATGCGGATAATCTTGTTCTGCTTCAGGAATTCGCACGCCATTGTGAACAATAACGTGGGCTTGTCATGCTCCAAAGCTCTTTGCAAAAGCCACTGCTCTAGCTCTACAATATCGGCAGTCGTGGCTCGACGATACCCTGCCAGGTTTTGAATTTGCCGTTGGTGGTGACGTTGGGTGCTGGTGCGTTTGCCGTAAAATGCCAAGAGTTCCACTACAATCGCTAACTGTTGAGCAACGTACTCCACAACAACTTGAGGAATTTGCAAGAGATCGTCTGGGAAAAACCCTAGATACCTCAAGCAACCCAGTTGCAGGGCAAATCCTAACCGGTTGTGATCTCCTCGAATAGAATCAATTTCCTGATGGTCAGTAGAAGAGAGCAAAAAAGAAACTGTTTAATTCCTCATGGCTGATTTCTTGAGGGAAGCGATTCAATTGGTCATGATCTGCTTGAGATAGGAACTGAACAGGCATGGTTCAAAGGGGGCAAACTGTCCCATTATGGTTTGTAAATGGGACAGTCTATTCCTAAAACTGCCTCAAGAAGCTGAGTTTGCGAGGTCAAGACTAGAGATGCCAACTACCGAAAATGGGACAGTTCCACCGCACCATCAATAGTCAAAAGAGACCGCGTGAATATCTCACGCCTAAAGAAGTGGAAGAGTTAATTGCGGTCGCGAAAACGTATGGGCGCTATGGGCACCGCGATGCCACCATGATCCTTCTGGCTTATCGACATGGCTTACGGGTATCAGAACTGTGTTCATTGCGATGGAACCAGGTCGATCTAGAGGCAGGACTGTTGCACGTGAGACGACTGAAGCATGGCATTCCCAGTGTTCATCCCTTACATGCTCCAGAACTACGAGCATTGCGGAAGTTACAACGAGAGTCCGAGGCATCCCCCTATCTCTTCGTTACAGAACGGGGTAGCCCTATGACGGCTGCTGGGTTTCGTAAATTGCTCAGTCGTATTGGCAGTCATTCGTCTCTTACGTTTCCAGTTCATCCCCACATGCTGCGGCATGGGTGTGGCTATAAGTTAGTCAATGACGGGCATGACACACGATCTATTCAGCACTACCTGGGGCATAAGAACATTCAGCACACAGTGCGCTACACGGAGTTGTCCCCAGACTGTTTCAATGCCTTCTGGCAGGACTGATTTCCTTAACGACCAAAATTTTTCCGTTGCTAAAACTAAGCCGTATTGTCTCAAAAACTCAACATTATTAAAATCTGATTGTTCAGCTTGCTCAAATACTGCAACTGCTTCTTCAGACTCACCTACCTGCATGAGTCTTTCTGCCTGGTTCATCAAGGCTTCGAGGCGATCGCTACTCATCGTGTCTTGTCTCCGGTAGCAGGCAGGGCTGGTTTATTGAAAGAAGGAAAATAGACGGCGGATATCATGAGCTAATTGACGCATCCCTTTGGTAATCGAGTCAAACCCATGCTGACGAAAGAGATTCAGCGCCATCGTGCGGAGAATCGCAAAATTTGGCAGCGCATGACCCGCACAGACGGGTGTAGTATCTTCGCCAAGCACCACATCCTTCACCCAATGTAAGCGATTCTCAACCTGCCAGTGCTGACGAATCCCTTGAGCAAACCCAGCCGCATCCAGGGTCAACGCACTGATGTAGACCATAACTTCTTGGAACGGTCGCCTTGCCCGTGTCCCAGAGCGCTCCACCCGAATCACCCGTTGGATGCCCACCCATTGCGGGTCAAGGTCAGTCGGTGGAGTCATCACACTCACCGTCCGTTGACACACTCGTCCGTGGCTGGAGTCGATTTGCGTGGCGACACTTAAAGGAGACTCTGACTCAAACTGACGCTGCACCTGCGCCAGTAATTTCGGTTGATTCCCTTTAACCGCAATCAAGAAGTCATTGCCGCTCTGGTGAATCTCCTGCACGGTTTTTTTTGAGCGTGTAAGGCATCCAGACTGAAGCAGACATCCGTGAGTTGCAGGGTCTGCACTAACGTTTGAACCGTCTTAATTTCACTGGTTTGCTGATTTCGCATCGGCATTAACCCCACAACAACGCCTTGAGCCACACTGAAAGCGGACACGAAACTGACAAAATCCTGATAGGACTGGTCATAATCTCGGACGCTGGCTTTGATGCTTTTGCCGTCGGTTGCCAGTTGTGCTCCAGGCAGGGGCGCAAAGGTCTCAGTTGCCCAGCCATTGAACGCCGTCGTCAAGGCGATGAAATCCACTCTGACCATGATCCGACGCAGGGTCGATAGACTAGGCAGGCGGTGAGTGGTTAACTCGAATAGCTCCAGTAACTCGGATTGATGCCGCTCCACAAAGTCGGCTAACGCATGGTATCCCGTACAGCCACTCATGGTACCCATGAGGACTAGGAGCAAGATCACCCATAAGGGGTAGCGGGGTTGGGTGCGAAAGTCAGGAATTCGCTGGAGATGTTCGATTAAACTCATGGTAGAAAAACAAGAATGATTGGGATAAGGCTATGCTCATTTTTCTACCATAAATAAACCAGCCATGCCCCAGAATTGGGGCATGGCAAACGGTGGCAGGACGGTTTTACCGTTGGCGCAAAGTTGGGGTGTGGCAGATGGTCTTAGAGACCTTGCAGCAACAGGCAGATGCAGCGGGTGAATTGGACTGGGAGACGCATCATGTGGACGGCAGTGTGATTCGCGCCCACCAGCACGCTGCGGGGGCAAAAAGGGGGATCTAGACCCGGAAAGTCAGCAGTCTCCAGTGGCGCAAGTGCAGGAGAGAGAGGCTCTAGGACGCTCAAAGGGTGGGTTTAGCACTAAGATTCACTTACGCTGTGACGGCAAGGGTAAACCCATCACCTTTCTGCTCAGCGTCGGAGAACGGCATGAGACAGTCCTGTTTGAACCCCTGATGGAGCAGGGAGCCGTCAAACGAGCTAAGGGTGGTCGTCCCCGCTTACGTCCTCGTCGAGTCGTCGCAGATAAAGCCTACAGCAGTGGCAAGATTCGCCGCTATCTCAGACGACGAGGAATTCGCCTCACCATTCCCCGTAAAACCAACGAAAAGCATCGAGGTCAGTTTGACAAGACGATTTACCGCCAGCGCAACTGGGTTGAGCGTTGTTTCAATCGGCTCAAACAGTTTCGGCGGGTAGCAACGCGCTATGAGAAAAAGGCGGAAAAC
>JAAUTN010000473.1 GCA_012031415.1 Leptolyngbyaceae cyanobacterium SM1_4_3
TCACGTATCTACCAACCAGCCCGGACTTTGAAACCTGGGAACTGATGCGCGACGAGTTTGTGATTTTGTTTCCGCCAGATTTTGTGCGATCGCACCAGTCGCTCACTTGGGAAGAGATCACGGCTTATCCGCTGATCATGGCTCCCGATGGCGATGGCTGCGACGCGATCGTGTATGCCCACTGCGGCAAGTATGGCGTTGCTTTGCAGCCGTCCTATCAGGTGCTATCAGATGCCACGATCGTCAACATGGTCGCGCAGGGATCGGAGCCGCCATCAGCCCCCGACTCGCTGCCACTCCGGTTCCGGCTGGCGTTCAGGTCTACAGTTTGCCTGTGCCGCTGTTTCGCGTCATTTGTGCGGCTGTGCTGGCGGATGCGCTGCTGCCGCCTGCGGTTTTTGCGTTTCTGGATTTGCTGAAGCGATCTTTGAAGGGGTGAGGTTTTTAGGGGGCGATCGCATCTCAACGTTGCCCATCACCCGCCGCAGATAGCCTCGAACTTCCAACAGAAAACCTCTCGACGGTCGGGTGCATGGGCGTTGTTAGCTAGCTCTCTTCACTAACTCGTAACCCTACGAAAGTTTTATAGATTCAGTTTTGGGTTCTGCTAAGGTGATAGGCAGCAGTTCATGCAGTAAAGTGCAATACTGCTCTTGAGATCGAATAAGTGAAACTTATGAATGAGTATAAACGCACGCTAGCTGAGCTAAGGGAAAAGGCAACATTATATTGGTCTCAAGATTTACTTGAACAAGCTGGTGAAGCTAGCATTCTTCCCTTGCTTCTCAAAACACAAGATAAGTTTATTAGTGTTCTAACCTTAGCAGATGGGTCTCCGGACGCTTGGAAGAAATTTATCGACGTGTCTGAAGACATGAAAGGCAATATTTTCCTAAAACATTTAATGGTGTTGAGTGATCTTGGTGGGGAAGCGTTGAATAAATATCCACCTTTGTCAAAATTCTTTCCATCTGGACTCATAGAATATGTTTGGAATGAGCAAAGTTATACCTATGAATTTAAGGTTATTTCTGGAAAAGCTTCTCTAATTAATTCCTCCTTATTAGTAGATGGTAAAAATCTTCTTAAGGGACGTGCGTTAAACGACAAGATGGAAGATGTTGTAATGTTGTTGTTATATGCTTCCTCTTCAATTAATAACGACTTTCCAGATGATGCCAAAGAAAAATGTTTAATAGGTAGTTTGCTTGGAAAATCTGAGGAATTAAAGAAATTCGTTAAACAAAATTATATTAGAGTCAGCCGTCAAATTGGTGGTGCTAACGCCGCAAAACTAGGTAAGGTTGTGGAGGAATTTGTGTTTAAGATCTTGAGGCGAGAGTTGCCGGATTGGACTTTGAGAAAAAATGGAAAAATTCCTGGAATAAGCCATAGTGATGATGGACGTGAAACTTCTTTTGACATTGTTGCTACATCTCCAAGTAGCAAATATTTTGCCATTGAGATTAGCTTTCAATTCACAACTAATGGAACAATCGAAAGAAAAGCTCGTGAAGCAAAAGATCGAGCAGCCATTTTACACAAATCTGACCACTTTGTATGCTATGTCGTAGATGGAGCAGGCAATATTAATATTAGGGAAAATGCGGTAAGAACAATTTGCCAGTATAGCGATTGTACAGTTGCCTTTTCGGAAGCTGAGATTGTTTTTCTGTCCGAATTTATGAAGGAAAAATCAGGTCAATAGCAAGGGTGTGAGAAATGGCTCATTGGAGTGACAAAAGTATAAGATTAGACAGAAAAAAATTCACAATCTTACAATTGTCAGAATTAGAACACATTGAATTAGATTCACCAAATGTTTATCTCTTCCAGCTACTTTTTCCAAAGAGACAAGAAGGTTCAAAATTATCTAAGGAATTTCTATGTAGCTTATCTGAATATTGCTCCAAATTAAACGAACAGGCTGTCGTCTGTATATTGACCACTCTACCAGATGCAGCAACAATCTTGCCTTATTTAGAAGGAGCTTTGAAATTTCATCTCTGGATAGCTGTAAAAGCTAATCCTGAAACCTATAGCTATGAAGAGGGAGCTATCCCTAGAACTCATATTGCGCTCCTTGTTCTGACCCGCTATAGAAAAGCCTTGCATCATACAAAAACACGCATTAAGTACACCTACTGTCCTGCTTGTAATAAAACTACTAAAGACTATGGCGGAAAGAAACATACATATCATGAATATGGAACTTTGATGTCAGATGTTTGGCGGGATATAGAATACAACCCTAATCAAAATGTGAGTATCATTATCGACCGCTTGTGCGATCTTTTTGGGCTTGAACCTCATAAATGTCTATATTCAATTGAGTTTCATTGCTATTCAACATTGTTTAAACTTGAAGATGATCAGACCTTAGAAGTGCATTCTTCTAATCAGCAAATTATTCATGAGGAGGAACACCTAAGTAGTCATCTATTTAATGAAGATTGTTTGGAAGCTTTGTCGCGGTTGCCTGAAAACTCAATAGACTTTTGTTTTGCAGATCCTCCCTATAATCTGAAAAAACAGTATGATCGTTGGAATGATGCCCTAGAATCAATTCAGTACTTTGAATGGTGTGATCGCTGGCTTGCTGAACTATATCGAGTGCTGAAACCTGGTCATACGCTTGCGGTTCTTAATATTCCGCATTGGGCTGTTCGGCACTATCAGTATTTGGCTTCAAAAATGCAATTTCAGACATGGATCGTTTGGGAAGCATTAAGTTTTCCTGTAAGAATGATTATGCCTGCCCATTATACTATTCTCTGTTTCTCTAAAGGAAAACCTAGATGCTTACCAGGTTTAGCAACTCAACAGGGAGAGTTGTTGGAAGAATCTTACTTGAATCCTTTAGACGAACTTTATTGTCTGAGAGCAAGCTGTATCACTAAAAGATTTAAAGGAAACATTAACGATCGGAAACAATTAAGTGATCTTTGGCATGACATTCACCGATTAAAGCATAATAGCCATCGTGTCGATCACCCTTGCCAACTGCCTCCGATGCTTATGCGTCGCTTATTTGCTCTGTTTACTAAGCCAGGTGAAATAGTTCTTGACTGCTTCAATGGTGCTGGAACTTCAACTTTAGTTGCTCACCAAATGCAGCGTAGGTTTGTAGGAGTTGAAATCTCCAATCAATATCATGAAATTGCTTTAAAGAGACATCAACAGCTAGAAGAAGGAATTGACCCGTTCGCGAAAGACAATAAGACTCCAAAATCAAAAAATAGTCGTGTAGAGCGTTTACCAAAGAAGAAATATCATGTTTCCAAGAAAGCTCTTCAATTAGAAGTCAAACGTATTACCAGTTCATTAGGTCATTTACCAACGAGAGATGAAGTAAAGCAATTAAGCCAGTTTCCAATTGAGTATTTTGACGAATACTTCATCAGTTGGGGAGAAGTTTGCGCTGCGGCTAGGACAACTGGTATGTCTGAACTCCCTGAAGAAATTGCTCAGCCAATAGAACAAATGTCTCTATTTTCTGAAGAGGTTAAACATTGAAACCATGCGGCATTCAACTCTTCCTTTTACTTTCTGAATAGTTTTTTTAGCTAGAGAAAATTTTACAGAACTGTCTTAATGAATCAGTTTTGGCACTCACTAGAGCCTTGAATGGTGGGGGCAAGAGCTTGTTCTAGGCTGGCTAACAATTATTAGGCGGAAAGTTTCTGCACAACATCCCGCAGCGGTGATTAGGCTGAATGATTCCGCATAACACCCCAATTTGGCGTTCAGACCGAATCTTTGCATATAATATGCTGCCTACGGTGTTTCAGCCGAGCTTTCCGTCTATCTTCAAATTCGGCTGGGTGAAGCGATCGAAAAGTAAGAAAGGCTGAACATCGATCGAAGCAAGCTCGATCGCAAATCACGATGGATCAAACCGAACTTCCCCTAGTATCTGCACTCGCAGCGGCGGCCAATCGATCGGATGCGGCTTTTCACACGCCGGGACATAAGCGCGGCCAAAGTGCGCCTCCGGCCTTGTTGAAATTATTGGGAAGATCGGCGTTTCGAGCGGATTTGCCGGAGCTACCAGAGCTAGATAATTTGTTTGCGCCAGAAGGAGCGATCGCCCAAGCCCAACTGCTTGCCGCCGACGCCTTTGGAGCCGAACAAACCTGGTTTCTTGCCAACGGCTCCACCTGCGGCCTTGAAGCGGCGATTTTGGCAGCTTGCAATCCGGGCGACAAGTTGATTTTGCCGCGCAACCTGCACCAGTCCGCGATCGCCGCCCTCATTTTGTCTGGAGCCGTCCCGGTCTTTGTCCTGCCCGAATACGATGCCGATTGGGATCTAGCGCATCCGCCCAAACCGGAAGCGATCGCCCAAGCTCTGCGCGATCATCCCGACGCCAAAGCCGTTTTGATTGTGTCCCCGACCTATCACGGCGTTTGTGCGGATGTTGGGTCGATCGCCCGCCTCACTGACGCTGCGAATCTGCCGCTGATTGTCGATGAAGCACATGGCGCACATTTCGCCTTTCATCCCGATCTGCCTGCTCCAGCCTTGGCAGAAGGAGCCGATCTGGTCGTGCAGTCCACGCACAAAACCCTTTCAGCCTTGACTCAGGCGGCGATGCTGCATGTTCAGGGCAAGCGGATCGATCGCGCCCGTCTCGCCGCTAGCCTGCGCCTCGTCCAATCGACCAGTCCGAACTACTTGCTGCTAGCTTCACTGGATGCGGCACGGCAGCAGATGGCGCTAGAAGGAAAAGAACTGCTCGATCGCACCTTGGAATTGAGCGATCGCGCCCGCCACGAACTCGGTGACATTCCAGGTCTGCGCGTCTTGGGAACAGCCGCCCTCACCCTAAATCCCTCTCCCAAGGGGGGAGAGGGACTTCAATCCGGTTCGATCCCCCTTCTCCCACTTTG
>JAAUTN010000090.1 GCA_012031415.1 Leptolyngbyaceae cyanobacterium SM1_4_3
TAAGGTCATCATTAGCGTCTCGATTGCGCCTGCCGCCCGCCATTGCTTGTAGTGCCAATAGACCGTCGAGTAGGGGGGCAAGTCTTTGGGTAAGTCTTCCCAATTGCAACCATGCTTGAGTTGATAAGGATGCCATCAATGATCTCCCGCTTCGTCCAATTGCAGGGTCGTGTTCGTTTCTTCTGCGGTAATATCTGAGATAACAGGGTTCAAGAATTTCCCATTCTGCATCAGTCAGACTGCTCGAATATGCCATAGCCAGTAGATTAGAGGGTTGTAGGTGCCTTCATTCACCATTATAAAGATGTCAAATCGGTTCTATACACTGGGGCAACCTTCTGATGCCCTGAACCTAAAACTGTAACTGCTTTACCATTCTTGCTAAGCAAATTCTCAGCAGTTGGTCCTGGTTTTGCTGGAGAGCCAATAATATGAGTACAGCGAAAGATTGTTAGCGGTAATCCATTCGCCTGCAAAACACTTTCTGCTTGAGCTTTAGTAGATAAGTAGGCATTTGGTGAACTTTGAGACGCACCAACATAGCTCAAAAAGACCACTCGCTTCACCTGAGTCTTGCTTAGAGCAGATGAAATTATTTCTGTGGTTTTGACATTGGCACTCATGTAGTCACCCCGATCCGGCTTTAAACCTCCGGCTAGATGCACAACAAAATCCGCTTGTGCGATCGCCTCTTGCACTTTAGGAGAGTTTAGCCAGTCAACGATAATTTCATTAGCAGGAAGCTTAGCGGGGTTTCTCACTAGCGCAATTAAGGATTTGCATTTTCCTTGAAGTGAGGATAAGAGCGCCTGACCCACTTGCCCACTTGCTCCTGTGATCACGACAGTTCCAAGTTCCATAGAAAACCTCGTTCCGTTGAACTTCTGATACAGCAGCTATTATAAACTCCTTTCTAACGCTCCCAATTACCCGCCGTAGAATACCCCTCAAACACTCACAGACAAATCTCGTCGGTCGGTGTGCATTGGGATTGTTGGGCTGCGATCGCCCCTCCCACTCATTTTTTTGATAGGCGATCGCAGTTGAAACCAGTTTGGCTCTCCTTACTTAACCGTTAGCAGAAACAGGATACCGTTGGGCCGTTTCCTCAAGGCTCTGAACAACATTGTTTTCTGAACTAACGGGATCGGAAGCAGTCGTCATTACAACTGTGGTGATATTGCGATCGGGTGAGTAATACATTTGGGATGCCCAGCCTGCCGTTGCCCCGTCGTGACCGACGATTTGACCGACATTAGACTGTCCAGAGACAACTCCTAACGTGTATCGAGTTAACCCTAATGGGTTTTCCAGGTTAATTGGAGAGCCATCGGTGAGCATCGCTTGCAAGGTCTCTGGAGCCAGAAGATCTCCCTGAAAGAGGGCTTGAGCAAATTTAGAAAGATCGGTAGCGGTAGAGACGACACCACCGGCTGAGGTCGTCCAAGAAAGATTTTCATTCAGGTCATCCAGTTTGCCATCCCCATTCAGATCTTGATAGGAACGGGTCAAGTTGCCCTCAACCTGCTCTTGAACTGCATAGTAAGTGTCATCCATCCCTAGAGGTTCAAAAATGCGCTCACGGAGTTGGCTGGCAAGCGTTGATCCGGTTGCTTTTTCAACAATCTCCCCTAGCAGAAGGTAGCCTGTGTTGCCGTAGGCGTATCCCTCACCTGGCTCAAATAGGGCGGGTTTTCCTTCGATGACGGCGAGCAAGTCTTCATTCGTGAAGGTTTGGCTGAGGATAGTTGGGTCGTTGTTAAATCGCTCGAACAGTTCAGGTTCGCTTGCATAATTGCGGATGCCGCTGGTGTGGTTCAGCAGTTGCCGAATGGTGACGGAATTGCTATTGGGAATTTTGTTGGCAATTTCGGGAAGCCACTGGCTCAATGGGTCATCTAAGCTGAGTGTTCCTTCCTGCTGCAATTGCAGTACAACGGTTGCCACGAGCGGCTTGGTGACGCTCCCTGCGCCAAACAAGTCCCTTGCCTCAACAGATCTTTGAGTGTCCAGGTTAGAAACACCCGCCGTGCCAACCCAAACCGTGCCATCGGGAGCCGTTACGGTTGAGGATACGCCTGTCGTCTCTGGGTTGTCCATCAGGAGTTGCTCTAAGTTTTGCTGGAGTGTGTCTGCCAGTTGAGCATCTCCAAAGATAAAGTTAGCTTGCTTTAAGTGAGAGGCTTTCACGTTTGAGAGAATGGCGATCGCCTCACCCTGATCCAGCACAATGGTTTCGCCTTTGTGGGTTTCAAGGGTTAAATCTTCAAAGGTTGCCCCTAGTCGCAGAATTTTGATTTGCTCGGTTCCAACTTTAAAGTCGGTGATGCGGGTGGCTTCTGTCGCTAGCGGGCTACCAACGCCAAATTGATCAGAGCCTTGCCCACCCGTGAGGCGATCGCCCCCGTCATAGTCCATCAAAATATCATTTCCCTTGCCGCCGTTCACTCGGTCAAAGCCCGCGCCACCATCAAGTTGGTCACTTCCTGCACCGCCATTTAGCTTGTCATCTCCCGATTGTCCTTTGAGAGAATCGTTGCCCTTACCACCTGTGAGGCGATCCTTTCCTGAACCCCCGACGAGTTGGTCATTGCCATGATTTCCAATCAAACGATCTGCATCTGCACCTCCGTTCAGCACATCATGACGGCTCCCTCCCTGAATCACATCATTACCATCATTGCCAAACAGCACGTTCTTTTGTTTGTTGGTTCCAATCATGAGGTCGCTACCCTCTAAGCCATAAAGCGTTGTTTTAGCAGGGGTTGTTTTGAGGATGTCGTCTGCTGCTGTGCCCTCGGTTGAGGCAAGTTGGTTAACTTGAGTCAACAGCAAATACGGGTTGCGACTTGCGGTATTTAATACACCCAGCCAATCTGGAGCATGATTTCCAGTCAAGCTAACATTTTGCTCCAGTCCGTTGCCAGAAAAAAGAGGAGACGGTGAATTTAACATTGAGTGAAATCCTTTATGTTTTGGCTGTAGGCTCTACTGTATGAAGTCCTTTATGGATTTCACATCGATCGATTGGGCTTGACCGATAGATCTATAGCTCTGCTGAAGCGTAAATGCTACGATGCGGCTCAGTTATCACAAAAGGTTTATGACATTACCACCGCGATCGCGTGTTTGGACGAGACGAAATGCATTAGGGCATCTGATGCAGCAAGGAATTCAGCGGTTGCAGCAGCTTGCTCGTCCTGCTCCAGCCACTGAGTATCAAACCTGGCGACGACAACTTTTAGCAGATCGTTTGCGTCTCTATGGGGGGTTAGCGCTGCCGTGCTACATGACGTTTGTCGCTATCACGTTGCATGAGTCAATCTTTCATCCTGATCCAGAACTGGCTCAAACAACGGCTGAGACAATTAGCGATCCAGTGTTGATTGAGCAGTTAAAGACTTTATTGTTGAGCGTTGGGTTTTCGGTTTGCGCTCTGCTCTGTATGTGTCTTTTCTTGCTAAGAACTCGGTGGGGAAAACGACATCCCGGTCAACTGTTTTTGGCGATCTCCTGGTCGATTACGTTAGTTCCTCAGATCATTGGAACCGTCATGAGATTTCCCTACCCAGTTCCCTGGGAATTTATATTTTTAGGACAGGCGGTGATGGTTCCTGTCTACTGGCAACTGCATTTACTTTCGCAGCTCGGTTCATTCTTATACTACATCATTGTTAATTCAACACCAGGATTACTCAGAGATATTGATCACTATTTATCCTTTGACTTAGGTTTGTTTTTATCAGTGTTTTGGAGTTGTTTGATCTGTAATGTAACGGTCTCTTTGTACGATCGCCTACAACAACGCGAGTTTGAATCACGACGAGAGTTACAGCTATTTCTTCATGCGGTCACTCACGATCTCCGAACTCCGGTTATTGGCACTTCTATTGTGCTGCAAAAGCTTTTACAAAGAGCCAAAGCAGCAAATAATAACACTTCAATCACAGCGGAAAAGTTAGAACAACTATTGGCAGGAAGCGATCGCCAACTTAACTTAATTGACTCAATTCTAGAGGCACACACTAGTGAAACGCAGCGCGCCCTTCACCATCAACCGCTTCAGTTGAACACATTAGTTCAAGATCTTCTGCGCGATTTAGAACCGCTCTTAACCCAAAGTCAAATTGTTGTCACCAATCGATTTCATGATCAATTACCGCTTGTTCGAGCCGATGCAACCCAGATTTGGCGAGTGTTTAGCAACTTAATGACTAACGCAGTAAAACATAATCCCAACGGGATTCATTTGACTCTAGAGGCAACATTCCAGACCCCTGATCTGCTTCGCTGCACAATTCAAGATAATGGGGTCGGCATTCCCCCCCAACAGCAGCAGCGCTTGTTTGAACTCTACTACCGGGGCACTCGCTCTCGCTATATGCCTGGATTGGGATTGGGGCTGTATTTATGTCAGCAAATCATCGCTGCTCACGGTGGGCAAATTGGGGTAAGCAGTGAATCGAGAAAGGGTTCAATCTTCTGGTTTACCCTCCCTGTTGTTAAATCAAGTTAAACCAACCCCGACCGCAGCGCTACCACAGCCGCTTGAACCCGATCATCAACCGCCAACTTATTCATAATGCTGCGGACATGGGCTTTTGCAGTACTGAGGCTGATGTACAACGCCTCCGCAATTTCAGGATTGCTTTTGCCCTCCACCAGCAGTTTCAAAACCTCTAGCTCTCGGTTTGAGAGTTGGGCACTGTTAGCATGAGGCACTGACGGCTTCAAGCTTTTAACAATTTGATGGGCAATTTGCGGATCGAGATAGGTGGCTCCTTCTTGGGCACAGGCGATCGCCAACCATAGCTGCTCTAAACTGGTTCCTTTGACGCAATAGGCATCTGCCCCACTCGCAAGGGCTGCGATCATCTCATGTTCAGCGGTGTGAGAAGTCAGCATCACCACACGCACCTCCGGTAGTGCTGTCTTAATTTGCTGGGTTGCCGTCACCCCATCTAATTTAGGCAACCCAATATCCATAATGATCAGGCTGGGCTTTAGCTTCAAAGCAATTTCTACCGCTGAATAACCATCTGTAGCGCGGCCCACAATTTCAAACTGGGGATTGTCCTCAAATAACTCCTCCAACCCTAATCGCATCACAGGGTCATCTTCTACGATCAAAAGTTGCAGGAGCGGAGGGGTAGATAGAGAGTTTTGAGCCGAGTTCGTTAAGGACAATGTGCAATAGAGCGATGAGTGAAGACCCAACAATCCTATCATGCTGGACATTGGCAGTGGATTCCTGTTCGCTGAATAGAGGAGCGATCGCCCCACGACACCTTCAACTAGTGTCGTCACTGAAAGCTTTAGCCGCCCAGCTTTCCCTCCTGTCTGTTACGTTGGATAAAGCTGAGGTGATCGGTATCAAAGATGTACATTATGAATTTCACCGACTTACTTAGCAGACCTACGCCATTCTTGTCCGAAGCGAACTGCTTCATCGAAGGTCGGATCGTCTTCAAAGCTACCCGCAACTTTTAACCACCAAGGAACTTTTTTTGCAGAACCTCAGAAACATCAGCTTTAGTTGTGCTAGTTCTGTCTCCAAAGTTGCAACTCGTGCTTCAAGCTTTTGAGAAGTCATAGAGATCTCTTGCAAGTTAACCTGATGGAAGAATTATAGCGAGATCTCTAAGGTCACTGATTGGATCAGGTTTTGAGTATCTCAGCATTCAACCCGTGATTGTCTGCGCTATCTCAGCACCCGCAGATAACTGTGTATGGTAACGCTCTCACCCAAAACCGGAGCCAGCTAACGCCTCAAATCAGCGGCGGCAGAGAACCTCGAACTCAGCACCAGCGGCTCTCAACCGTCCGCTGCATTTGAATTGTTAGACCGTGCCTTAATAGGCAGCCCTCAACTATCTCATAGCTTCAACGGTAACAATACCACGCTCCACTGCTTCAACTTGGAGCTTAAATCCATACAGCAAACTCATGCCTAAAAGTGGCTCTGACTCTGATGCTGCCACATCTACTACCTTAAACTGTCCATCCCAAATGACGGTAGCTCGGTACATCTGAAAAACGACTTCACTTCCATCGCCCAATGTAACTGAATCACTGAATATCCAAGGCAAACCCAGTGATTCAATCATGGACAATGGAAGGGATAAGAATCCTGAAAACCCCGTATCAATTAATGCCTCAACCATTTGCTTCGGCGCGTTGCCATGACCCACAACAATCGGCAGCATCGCTTCACAGCTTTGATTCACCCAGCCTTGCATCATACTGATTTCTTCAGGCTTCGCGAACCAAAACGGTATACCGTGCGATGTCCGATCCGAATCACCCAAGGTTGGGCATCTGGGACACGCTCATAGAGGCGATCGGTAGCGATGATCGTATCGTCTGCAACTTCAAACGCTCCGGTTTCAATGTCGATTGCCACGATTTTGCCGTAGTTGTCTTCCTCAACTTGCTGGCGCACCTGAGTCTCATAAATCTCATTACCACGTCGAGCGAATTCTTCTTTGCTGTAGCGGGGTTGTCGAACTGTCATGGGCTTGACCTCGTTTCAACGGTTGCCCTTTTATTTTAGCCTGGGCGATCGCACCCAAGGTCAACAGTTCCAACCAAGATCGCTCTTTTGGTTAGTGCTGTAAGAGGAAAGAGGTGCTAGGTTTCTTTTCGTTAACTACGGCTCATTAGATTAATTATCGTACTTATATTTTATCTTCATAACATACTTTGTTTTTCCTTTGCTTCCGAATGTCACATCGACACCTTCTATGCCATTTACATTAAGTCCTATAGCGACATCACGGCTCATCTCAATCTCCATTTCATCAACTTTTTGCTTGCATCCCTCCTCAATGATTGTTTTTATATTTTCACCATCATCTTGAGAAAGATTACCTGTTGAACTCACCTGATCTACAACGTATCTAAATAAGTGCCCATGCAGCTTTATAACTGCTAAATGGATCAAATAGATCTTGCCATCCAAGTTTACTTTCAAGCTTCTTTGTTTTCTTGTTGTAGACTAATAGACTCATTTTACTTTCCCAAATACTTTCAAATGAAGAACTTCTGCTTAAGTGGATAACCTCGCACTACGTCCCCGGTAATAAATTAGCGGTCTGACGGTGAAGCTCAACGGCGGCAGACAACATTGGAGACACAACCAAGATCTCTGTTCCGTCCGTTGCAGCGCAGTGTTAGGCTGCTGGCGGTTTCAACTACTTGCGACTTTTCCAGTAACCAGGCTCACGACTGCAATGCATAACCGCCAAAATCAAAATGTAGTCTTGCTCAATTGTGTAGAGAACACCATATGGAAACTTACGCGCCATACACCGCCGAACATCTTCATCAATTGCAGCGTAACGGGTTGGAGACTCCCTGATCCGATAAACTGTATCCTCGATCGCGTTTATGAACGCTTGAGCAACCTCAACTCTCTGCTCTGTGTAGTATTGAACAGCTTCAGCGTACTCATTCAATGCTTCAGGATGAAATACATACCTCATGGCTCAATCAGCCGTCTGACTTGCGCTAAAGCATCTTCGCCAGAAATTGGTTGAATAGAACCATTTCGCACCTCATCTCGTCGTCGCTTGGCTTCCGTTACCCAAACTGCCTGAATTGCTGAGTCGGTATCAAACTCCAAGCTTTCCACCAACTTATCTGCCAGGAGTGCTCTTGACTCACTAGGCAAGGATAATATTTCCTCAGTCAGTTGCTCAATTGACCGCATAATACTAATTCCTCGCAGAAAGTTGAATCCTAAACAATTGTATCAAAATCTGACATGAGAAGAACTTCAGGAAGCAGCCATCCAACTCAGACACCGTGTTATGCAGCTTGGTTAATTGCTCGAAACATGTCGCACCTCTTCGACTAATTTATGCACCTCGACTCCTGAAAAGCGCCTTTGCCCACAACCATTCCACAAGTTCTCAAATTGCTCTCTAAAATGTTTATACCAGTGAGGATCACGATCTGGTCGCAACTCAAAAGTGGGGGCGAATGAATCAGAGTGGTGTGGGTACATCTCAACAATTATTCGTCCATACGGTTCATCAGGGTCTATCACCACTATCCCAAACGCTGGTTTGTATGGAAGTAACCCTAATTCAATTTTGTCAGAAGCATTTGCTAGCATCCCAACTCTTTCAAGGGTGGGACGCAGTGTATCAATATAGAATTGACGACTGCTAACCCCCTTGCTACGTAGCACTGCTTGATCTGGGGCTGTACTTGCTGGATCCATCAAAATTATTCGTACTTTGGCTCCAACTCTCAAACGCTCTTCTAGACTAGCTGAATAGTCACGAAGAGTTCGACTTAGCACTGCCCCTCCAAAGCCGATGTACTTTGCTTGTGATATGTCAGGTTCAATAGAACGCTTAACGTTCCAGAAAAAATCATCTGCGCTTTGAGTCTTTGTCAATTTTTTGGACAGTTCTTCAAGACTTTCTCTTGTACTGAGACTGGTAGAAACAACTAAAGCTAGGACGGCAAGCGTGATATTTGTTAGTACGTCAGGTGAAGCAAGATTGAATATGTCTAGAGCGAGGATGACGAGAATAAAAAGTAACGTGATGTAGTATTCGAGATTACGCCCCGACGATATATCTCGAAAAGCCTTATTGATGAACCTGATCACAAACCCTACGCTCCTCAAGTCCTCACACTAACAGACAAGATTTAAGTACTGCCCTACCCAATAAATAAAGCCGCCTAACGGCTCAAATCAGCGGCAGCAGATACCATTGAACTCAGCATCAGCGGCTTTCAACTGTCCGCTGCATTTGAATTGTTAGGCTTCGCGCTTTGATGCTTGAAAATCTACGATTTTGGAGTACAAACTGCTTACTGATTCTTGAGCAAAAAGTTGATCTTTGAGTTTCAAGTAGTCTCCCTTGCCCATATTGCAAGCTGCCCAAAACCGAGCAACAGTAGACGGTTCCATATTAGATAACAAAATCTGAAATCCTTCTTGTAAAACTTGTTGCTCACTTTTAACTTGGATCATCACTACTTATCTCCAAAACAAAATCGACTGGATTCATAACTTTCATGGTTAGCTTTGAACAACGATTGATCAGACGCTTGTCACAAGTAATGAAATAATCACTGTTAACCGCTTCAGCATATGCAATATGCAACGCATCAATCGCTTTTAATCCATTTTTTTCTAATTTTTCGGCTCTCTTACGAATTGCCTCATCAACTTCTTGCCTTAATTTAGCTAGCTGGAGATACTGGCTCATTGCCTCCTGTTTGATAGGATAAGGATTACGACTGTTCTCATACTCCAAAACAGAGGAACTGATTAACTCAACAGCCTTGACTTCAACCATTTGTAAAATGATAATCACAGCTTGGGTTTCAAGGAAAATTTTGGGCTGAGTTTGATCATCGAATGGACGGTTATAAGTACTAGTATCTAAATATCCTCTTGTCATGCGATCGCTCGAAGCAAGGCTACTCTATTTTAGCTTGTTGCTCTTCACGCTAAATACTACTAGCCAGAGGCTTTTAAGAACTGCCCTAACCAGGAGCTAAGAAGCCTAACAACTTATCGTACTGAAATTTTCCGTATAACCCCCTAGTTCAGATTGTTATTCCCGAAATTTTCTGGGTAAGGTGCTTTCAGGGCGCATTATCCAGAAAATCTCCGTGTAATTTCTGGAATTCGTTAATAGAATTTGCCTGTGAAATTTATTACATGAACAAAAAGTGTTTGCCACAAGTCATGAACTCTTCCTCTAGTCCTTTCGCTCGCATCCAGGATGTGTTGCATCGGAGGCATTAGTCCTACCGAACAGAAAAGGTGTAAATATCCAAATGCTGAATGGGAGACGACGTATGATTTATGTTCATGTATTGAATTGAGGGGGATGGGGTTTGCGAGGAAACCCAAAAACTGGCTGCTCCGCACTCATTCACACGTTGTTAAAGTGAGTAGAAGAACGAAAAGTGAGTTTTTACTTTCAGATTCACTGTAAGCTCCAGCGATCGCCACCAACTCTTCCTGGCTCATCGCATTCGGTATAACAACCTGAAACAACATATCTCCCTCACCAAAACTGACGCAGTTGAAGCTTGAGATTTTGATCCCCCCTTAACTTTTAAGTGATTACCGTTGGTTTATCCATACCTGTGTGAGTGCGGATTTGAGCTAATTCTTCGGCGATCGCAATCAGTTCTGCCAGGGCATCTTGAGCATCCAGGTCTTGCTTCGCGGGGTCGGGCTGGTAGCTTTCCAGGTAAACCCTCAGCGTTGCGCCCTGGGTGCCTGTGCCAGAGAGCCGGAAGACAATGCGTGACCCATCGGTGAAACCAACTCGAAGTCCCTGTTTCTGACTGACGCTGCCGTCTACGGGGTCGGTGTAGCTAAAGTCGTCAGCGTACTCGACGGTGTAAGCGCCAAACTGTTTACCCTTGAGTGTGGCAGCGGCAGAGCGGAGGGTTTCCATTAGGGTTTTGGCGCGATCGCTATCCACCCCTTCATAGTCATGGCGAGAATAGTAGTTGCGTCCATAGCTGCGCCAGTGTTCCTGCACAATCTCTTCGACCGACTGCTGCCGTGCCGCCAAGATATTCAGCCAAAACAGCACCGCCCACAGTCCATCTTTCTCGCGGACATGATTAGAACCCGTGCCAAAGCTTTCCTCGCCGCAGAGCGTTGCTTTGCCTGCATCCAGCAGGTTGCCAAAAAACTTCCAGCCCGTCGGCGTTTCATAACAGTCAATGCCCATCTGAGCCGCCACCCGATCGACCGCCTGACTCGTGGGCATAGAGCGAGCCACGCCTGCTAAGCCATCGCTGTAGCCGGGAACCAGTTTGGCGTTTGCTGCCAGAATTGCAAGGCTATCGCTAGGGGTGACAAAAAACTGGCGACCTAAAATCATGTTGCGATCGCCATCTCCATCAGAAGCCGCACCAAAGTCCGGGGCATCTTCGCCAAACATGATGTCAACCAACTCATGGGCATAAACCAGGTTGGGGTCAGGATGCCCATTGCCAAAATCTTCGAGCGGTTTGCCGTTGATTACCGTGCCAGCAGGCGCACCTAGCCGCTGCTCTAGAATCGCGTGAGCATACGGCCCGGTAACGGCGTGCATCGAGTCCACACATAGGCGAAACTGCCCTGAAGTGAGAAATTGGCGGATGCGATTAAAGTCAAACAGCGACTCCATCAGGTCAGCATAGTCCGACACCGAATCGATTACCTCGACTGTCATGTTTCCCAGTTGCGACGTTCCAATTTGGTCGAGGTTAATGTCGGAGGACTCCAAAATTTTGTAACCTTCGATCGTTTTGCTGCGCTCGTAGATTGCTTCGGTAACTTTTTCAGGAGCGGGACCGCCGTTGCCAATGTTGTATTTGATGCCAAAATCACCTTCTGGGCCGCCGGGGTTGTGGCTAGCCGAGAGAATAATTCCACCGAATGCTTGGTTCTTGCGAATTACACAGGAGGCGGCTGGGGTTGAGAGAATTCCGCATTGCCCCACCAGTACGCGCCCAAATCCATTCGCGGCTGCCATCTTTAGAATGATCTGAATCGACTGACGATTGTAATAACGCCCATCGCCCCCCAAAACCAGGGTTTGCCCCTGATAGCCTTCTAAACTGTCAAAAATCGATTGGACAAAATTTTCCAGGTAATGAAGCTGTTGAAAGACTGGAACACGCTTGCGTAGCCCAGAGGTGCCGGGCTTTTGGTCGGGAAAGGGTTGGGTTGATACGGTGTGTATATTCATGGGTAAGCTAGTGCGGTCTTTTCCAATCGCTCGTCTTCAGTATCGTCTCCTAATGACAAACAGAATAGCTATCTGTATCAGGAGATATAGCCGAAACTTACGGAAAGAGGTTTAAGATCTGCGACTTCTTCAAGAAGTCGCAGATCTTATCGCTTGAATACGAGTTCAAATAACAGGTTTCATCAGTGAACCAGCTTAGTGATGGAACCTCGTTAAACTTAACCCAAAATTAGCAGTTTTCCAGCTTTTCTCTAGTTCTCAGCCTAAATGATTTGAAATTCCTGAAGTGCAGGTAAAAAGTTAGCATTTTCGTGGCTAGAGCGACTCAGTTTAATTAAGGCAAAACGCTGTTCTGGGGAAAGGTTTGCCCATTGAGCGGGAGTAATGGTTACGCTGCTTTCTGAGGCTCTTGTCTGAACGCTATCGGCTACGGTTGCTGTATCGTTCCAGGCAGGGTGAGGATCGATCGCCAATTCGGTTGCCACTTCGCCAGTGCGCTCTAGAATTAGGCGTTGCAGCAGTTGACAGTAAGCCCGCACTTCCGCTTCGGTTTCACAGGGCAAGTCAACTAAAGTTTGGCGATCCTGATCGCTGAATCGGTGCCATTGAGGAAGCTTGAGTTTAATGCCGCAAGTATCAAGCTTCAGCCGCACCTGCATGGGAATGCAGCGCAGGGAATCGACAAAATCTGCCTCAAATTGGAAAAAGCGCGTTTGCATGATTCAATTCCCCTGAATTTAAATCGGTCGGGTCAACTGGGGAAAATTCAAGCCGATAGCGGTAGAGCGCAACGGGGATATCCCCAACTTTGAAATAGTCTGGATCTTGAGGCGAAAGGTAAATCGCTGTCACCTGGTTAGCAGAAATGATGGGTTCTGCATCCTGGTCTAGGTCATGGTGCTGATAGGCAGTGGTGGTTTCGACTTCGTTAAAGTAAAGCTGAGGCGCTCCCCGAAACATCTGCTGGAAGATTTCTGTGGTGATAAATTGGTCAGGATCGGGAGCCTCTACAGCGCGTCCGGTGACGGTGGAAACTAGTTGGCGATCGCCCTGCAACAAAGTAATTTGTCGATTTGGATTATTGGGGTCAACTCTGACCGAGAGAACGGCGCGATCGCCCAAATACGCCTCCGCCAAGTTTTGCCCATTAAACGCCCGATCTGCCACAATTCGCTTCTCTCCTCGCACCAACCGCTTGAGTGACGAAAAAATGCCGTTGAGCCGTGGCTGCTGCTCGACAAACCGCACCTGAAACGTAATCGGCTGGTTGAGGTATTGCTGATTGCTCTCAAATCCGGGTGTGGTAATGTCTGGGGCTAGCGGGGCTGCCATGTCGAGCAGCGTGGTTGTCACCCTCCAGTCGCCTGCTATCCACTCCGGGTAAATCAGATCGCCGCTCGCAGACTGCACCATTGGCTTGGTTTGCCAGTCTGGAAATTGAGCCAAGCGATCATTGAGTGTCCCTGCCAGGGCAGAGCCGCTGCACAGCAGCCACAGCAGGAACAGTCCTACCAACCAGACCATTCGCCATCGCACAGAAGCTTTTTTCATAGCTGTCTTCTCATGGCTGCCTTCTCACAATTGCCAAAACATTACAGGAATCCTGAATGGGTGCGCCTCCCACAACCCGCTCTTTCAAGGATCACTATATAAGAATATTTTAAGTCTCGTATTGTTCGTAGGCTGCAACAATTCGCTGCACTAGCGGATTTCTTACTACATCTGCTTTCGACAGTTGGCAAAAGGCGATGCCGTCCACATTTTGCAGAATTTTTTGGGCGATCGCCAAGCCAGACTGCTGGTGGGTCGGCAGGTCAGTTTGCGTGACATCGCCCGTTACCACCATACGAGAACGAAACCCCAACCGCGTCAGCACCATTTTCATCTGAGCGGGCGTGGTGTTTTGCGCCTCGTCTAGAATGACAAACGCGTTGTTTAACGTTCGTCCTCGCATATAAGCCAGAGGTGCGACCTCAATCACGCCCCGCTCCATCAAGCTAGGAATCTTTTCGGGATCAAGCATTTCGTGCAGCGCATCGTAGAGCGGTCGCAGGTAAGGGTTGACCTTCTGCTGCAAATCTCCCGGCAAAAAGCCCAGTTTCTCTCCCGCTTCAACCGCAGGACGAGTTAAGATGAGCCGCTCGTATTCGTTTGACAAAAGCGCCTGCACCGCAATGATTGCCGCTAGAAAAGTTTTTCCAGTTCCAGCGGGGCCAATACAAAAAGTCAGGTCATGCTTACGGATTGCCTGAACGTACTGTCGCTGGCGAAAGGTTTTGGCTCGAATTTCTTCACCCCGACGAGTACGAACCAGAACATCACGCTGGAGGTCTTGCAGATCTTCCTGTCGCTGTGTATCCAGGGCATGACGGGCCGTGAGAATGTCTACCCCGGTGATGGCTCTGCCAATGCTCCAGTAGGGTTCGAGCGATCGCACCAACTGTCCGCCCAACTCTACCTGATTTTCAGTGCCCGAAATCAGCAATTCTTGCCCTCTCAAAACAACAGTAGCTCCCGTTTGTCGAGCCAGTTGCTTGAGATTTTCTTCTTGCTGCCCTGCCAGGGCGATCGCACTTTCAGAGCTAGGCAGTTCAATAACGAGTGTTCCCATTCAAAATTAAGCGCTACGAACGGGGCTTGGGAGGGCGGCGAGGCTGAGATCGGGGCGGTGATGGCTTGTCGTCTTCTCCTTCACGGCTATTGGCATGACTGCCGTAAACGTCTAGGTGAGCCGAATAGCCGACTGTCTGCGCCACTGCCTGCAAAACAGTCCGAATAGCCTGAATGTTTCGTCCACCCCGACCAAACACCCGCCCCTTGTCTTCCCCTTCAAAAGCTAGCCGCACCAAGACCCGCCCTCGGCGCTGGGAAACTTCACAGTCTACGCTGAGCAACTGCGGCGATTCTAAAAAGGGTTCAACCAAAAACTTAACCAGTTCAGCAAAATCGGGACTGGCAGCTTGCTCTTGAGCAGAATTAGCAACGACTGGGTCGGACACAGGCTGTTCAGGCTTTGACCTGTTCAAATACGTTGGCTTTTTCCAAGATACGTCGCACGGTTTCCGTCGGCTGCGCTCCTTCTTTCAGGCGCTTGACGATTGCTGGAACCTCCAGCCGAGTCTCATCAGTTCTGGGATTATAAAACCCTAGCTCTTCTAGAGGGCGACCATCCCGACGAGTGCTGCTGTGCATCGCTACGATCCGGTAGCTGACCTCGCGTTTTTTGCCGTACCGCTTCAATCGCAATTTGATCATGCCTGAAAATATTACTCCAACTGCAAGTCTAATATCTTAACTGTTGCCAAATTACTCTGCAAGTACAGAGCAACAGCCTACAATTCTAGCATTGTCCACTAAACATAATAACTGACCAAGAATTTGCAGAATGAACTTTAGAACCTCGATTTGTCTTTTGCTGGGGACGGCACCCTTTCTAACCCCACAAATGTTGCAGGCTAGCCCTGCTCAGGCAGATCTCGTTGAGCCGCAGGTTGTGTGCGATCGCTGTCCCATTCCTTACCCAGAGGAAGCCCGTTTATCCAGGCTAAATGGAAGAGTCGAACTGCTCATCGACATTGACGCGGATGGTCAAGTTACAAACGTTCGGCTGACGCGCTCCAGTGGCTATTCGGTGCTTGACGAGAGTGCCGTGGAAACCGCAGCAACCTGGCAGTTTCAACCGATGTCAGAAAGCGTAAGGGAGCTTCTCGTTGTAATCGATTACCTAGATAATGCAGTTTGGGAAGAGCCTTAGAACAAGACCGTTCTACAAGCTCCCAAAACCTTTTTTCTTTTTCTCCTTTTTCTTTTTCTTGGGGGGTGCGCCGCCGCCAGGATAGCCTCGCCAACCGGGTTTGGGTCCACCACCACCCATTGCAGGTTCGCCAAACATACCTCCCATTCCGGGCATTCCCATACCAGGAAATTGACCTTGGCCCATTTGCTGCATTAGCGATCGCATCTTTTGAAAATCGCTTACCAGCTTACTCACATCATCCAGTCCGTAGCCAGAACCTTTGGCAATCCGGCGGCGACGGCTGGGGGAACCAGAAAGCAAGTCAGGGTCACGGCGTTCCTCTAAGGTCATGGAGTTGATCATCGCCTCTGCCCGTTTGAGCTGCACCTCTCCCTGCTCAAGCTGTTCGCTCGACAGCTTGCCCATACCGGGAAGCATCTTCATGATCCCGCCGAGAGAACCCATGTTTTTCAGCAGGCGAGTTTGCTTCAAAAAGTCAGTAAAGTCAAACTTGGCTGAAAGGATCTTCTCCTGCATCTTCTCAGCTTCTGCCAGGTCTACCTCTTCCTGAGCCTTTTCCACTAGCGTCAAGACATCGCCCATCCCCAAAATTCGGGAAGCCATGCGATCGGGGTAAAAGGGTTGCAGCGCTTCCACCTTTTCGCCCACACCGACAAATTTAATGGGCTGACCTGAAATCTGACGCACCGACAGGGCCGCGCCACCTCTAGTATCACCGTCTAACTTCGTCAGAATTGCTCCCGTAATGCCAATCTGGTCGTGAAACGTGCGAGTCAGGTTAGCAGCTTCTTGACCTGTCATCGCGTCCACTACCAGCAAAACCTCATCCGGTTTTACGATGTTTTTGATTTGGGCTAGCTCCGCCATCATCGACTGGTCGATTTGCAAGCGACCTGCGGTGTCGATAATTACAGTGTCAATGCCATCCGCTTTGGCTTTCTCGACTCCCTGACGGGCAATTTCCACCGGATTCGCATCACTGCCCAGGTCAAACACGGGTACGTCGATTTGTTTACCCAGCGTGATTAGCTGATCGATTGCCGCAGGACGATACACGTCCGTTGCGACGAGCAGGGTGCTGCGATTTTGTTTCCGCAGGTGCAGGGCCAGTTTTGCCGAAGCGGTGGTTTTACCCGTTCCCTGTAGACCCGCCATCAGCACAATGGTAGGAGCCGTCTCTGCTTCAGCTAGCGGCACATTGGTTTCGCCCATTAGCACTAGCAGTTCGTCATAGACAATTTTGATGAACTGCTGGTCAGGACGCACTCCCGTGACGACTTCTGCGCCCTGTGCCTTTTCCTGCACTTCAGCAATAAAATCTTTAATAACCTGAAGGTTTACGTCTGCCTCCAGCAAGGCACGACGAACTTCCCGGAGCGCATCTTGAATATTCGATTCAGAGATCTTGTCCTGTCCCCGGAGTTTTTTCCAGGCTACTTCTAAACGCTCGGAAAGGGCATCAAACATAATGGCTTTAATCTATCTTCAATCGGTGTAGCTGCAAGCTATGGGAGCTTTTAAGCTGTGGCTCGTCCTCATTACACTTTATCGCAGCAGCCTACATTATGGAATTTTGATGCAGCATCTACACATACTTGCCCCCTGCCCCCTTTCATCCCTCATCCCCCATCCCTCATCCCTCATCCCCCGTCCCTTTCCCTCTTTCAGTTGATTGAACTTGTCTTGCTGCCGATTATGCTCAAACAGGATTTCTGAATAAGGCGATGGAAAGCGTGGTAAGTACTTATATTCTGGATTTGCTAGTCATTGGTCTTTTACTCCTGGCGGTGACTTTGGGATCGGGGTGGATTTCCCGGCTGCCGCTTTCCTTTGCGCTGATCTATTTGGTTGTAGGAACTCTACTAGGACCTTATGGATTTAGCCTGATTGATTTGCGCCCAGAGGCAGAATTTTTAGAGCGGCTAACGGAATTTGTAGTCATCGTTTCGCTGTTTAGCTGTGGGCTAAAGATGAATCGACCGCTCAACCCGGTTGCCTGGAATTCGACGGTGCGGCTGATTGGGCTGCTGATGCCGCTGTCAATTTTTGCGGTGGCAGCGGTGGGGCACTGGCTGTTGGGGCTGGGATGGGGGGCGGCGGTGCTGATGGGGGCAATTTTGGCTCCGACCGATCCGGTATTGGCTTCGGAGGTGCAGCTTGCTCATACGGAAGATCAAGATGAACTGCGGTTTGGCTTGACTTCAGAAGGGGGGCTAAACGATGCGCTAGCGTTTCCATTTGTCTATTTTGGGCTGCACTGGATTGAGGATGAGAATTTAGACAACTGGTTTAGGCAATGGGTGGCAGTTGATTTGCTGTGGGCGATCGCCGCTGGCATCATTATGGGTATTGTGGTCGCCAAAGCAGTTGTTTGGGCAAGCCATCAATTTCGTAAGGAAGGGGCGATCGATGAGTTAATGGAAGACTTCATTGCGCTGGGTACGATTCTAATCGCTTATTCACTCACTGAAGTCGTTAACGGATATGGCTTTTTAGCGGTTTTTGTGGCGGGTATAACGGTGCGGCGAAACTGCTCAGATACCGAGAGCAAAATATCGCAGTTAGAATTCACTGAGCGAGTCGAAAAGCTGATGGAAATTGGCACCATTCTGCTGCTAGGAACATTGATAAGAGTTGAGCCAGTTCTACGTTTTGCTGGGCCTGCACTGTTAGTTGCAGGACTTTTGATTTTTGTGATTCGTCCGGTGGGGGCGTGGGTGAGTACATTGGGCGATCGCTTCCACCCCACAACCCGCCTACTCTTTGGCTGGTTTGGCATTCGGGGCGTAGGTTCGCTCTATTACCTTTCCTATGCCTATGGCGAGGGCTTAGAAAACCAGGCAGGTGAAATGATTGGCTGGATTACCTATATAACCATCATCATTTCCGTCGTGCTGCACGGGATTAGCGCTACGCCAATGATGAACTGGTACGAGAAAAATGTCGGCAAAAGTCGCTTGAAGCAAGCTGACTAAAACGCCTTAGTGTTTCCACCGTGCCCGATAGCTCCGC
This sequence comes from Leptolyngbyaceae cyanobacterium SM1_4_3, assembly GCA_012031415.1. Lineage (GTDB taxonomy): Bacteria > Cyanobacteriota > Cyanobacteriia > Elainellales > Elainellaceae > JAAUTN01. The sequence goes on from JAAUTN010000090.1 coordinate 18,496, forward strand.
GCATCAATGTGACTTAATTCCGGGAACTGTTGATAGCGACCCAAACCGCCGGGCCACCAGGGGTCTAGCGCCCAGTAAAGCTGGTTGCCACTGAGTCCATCACAGTAAAAGTCGATTGCATCCCCAACAATGTGCCGACTCTCAGAAGCTCCTCCAACTCTGCGATTCACTTCTGGTGGACGATACCAACTGGTGATGCGAAAGGGGCGACCAATGCGATCGCGGGCCTGCTGTGCCAGTTGAGCAATTCTCACTATTGCATCCACCGTTGCCTGATTGGGCGGCATTCTAGTCCCTCCGTGCGTTGCCTCTGCCCAGGTAAAGTTACCGTTGGGAAGGATTGAGGTATACATATGTCCACGAATGTTGCTGGGAGTCCAGCGGTTAGGGCGGCGCGGCGGGGGTGGCGGTTCTGGAATGGGGGGTGCATCCTGGGAATCGCGGCGGGCTTGCTCCATCCGTCGCAAATCTTCAAATAGGGATTGAACGGTTTTCTCGCGGGCATCCAGTCCCCGCCAAAGCTGCACCAACCGCAGCAGCGCCTCTCGCTGTTCGTCGGTTTCCTGGTAGGTGGTGGGGATGAGCCTGACAAATTCTAATAACTCTCGGTCAAGCTGGCTGGCGGCATTCACCAGTGTGGTGCGATCAGGATTGCTTGCAGTTAACACTTGTGGATTAAGTCCCAGTGCAGTTAGCACAGAAGCCCGTGAGTCTAGCCCGCGCCAAAGGCGAAACATTTCGGTGAGTGCGTTTCGCTGTTCACCTCTACCCTGATAGAACTTGGGAATTCGCTGGGCGAAGGCAATTAGAGCCGGATCAACAATTTCCAGGTTTGTCTCACCTGTAGGATGAGCTTGAACGGTGGCGATCGCCTCTTCCCGCGAATCCAGTTGTCGCCAAAGCTGCGCCAGTCGCAGCAACGCTTCTCGCTGGTGGGGATAGCCAGAGTAGTTGGGGGAAACCTGCTGAATAAATTGCAGCAAAGATCGGTCAAGGGTTGCTTCGTTAGGATTGGATAAGTTAAAAGAGGCGATCGCCGCTTCTCGATGATCCAATTTACGCCACAGCCGCACTGCTTCCAGCAATGCCTCACGCTGATAGGGTAAGCCTGTATGATAGCGCGTCAGCCGTTCGGTAAAGGTGAGTAAATTTGGATCAAGATTGGATAAGTTGTGCGGCAGTTGGTCTGCTCTGTAATCTACAGTCAGGTCTTCAATATAGGCTTTGAGTAGTTTTTTGCTGTCACTCGACTCCAATCGGGCAGCGGCGGGGTCGTTAGCAGGCGGAGCGTAACCTTTGGCGATCGCCTCCACAAAGCGATCGGTATAGCGTCCCTCGTTCCTATCCCAAATCTCATCACTCTTCCAGCCCTGAGCCGTAAGCCGATTGGTGATACTGCGAAGGGTGTTGGCGGCATACTGTACCTGTTCGGGAAACGCATTCACCTGATCTGGCGGAATTCGGTTGGCTGGCGAAATTCCCAGTCCGGTTTCCCCATCTGGCAGTCTAGGACTATCATGAACCTCATAAAGTGCCGCTAGAATCGGTTTGTGAATGCCAGTGCGGGCTGCTTCTAATAAGTAATAATAATTGCGCTGATCTGCGGTCAATGCCATAAATAGCCCTAAGAATAAAGTGATGATAGATAGTGCAGAAATTGCTATTTAATTGTATGTCTTTTATTCCTCTATCTCAGTCCTCATCGCAGAATGTGTTGAAGCGTGTCCGCCTGATCGCTACCGATATGGACGGCACATTGACTTATCAAGGTAAGTTTACGCCAAAGCTGCTGCAAGCTTTACAAGAACTGGCGATCGCCAACATCCCTGTCCTAATTGTGACAGGACGTTCGGCAGGCTGGGTAAATGGGCTGGTGAGCTATTTGCCTGTAGTCGGGGCGATCGCCGAAAATGGCGGTTTGGCTTACTTTCAACCTGATATCAGCGAAATGATTGTACCCATCTCTAATCTGGCTGAACATCGCCATCGGTTAGCTCAAACCTTTGCAGATCTAAAACTCACTTTCCGCATCTGCAAGAATCTAGTGATAAC
>JAAUTN010000474.1 GCA_012031415.1 Leptolyngbyaceae cyanobacterium SM1_4_3
CCGATAACCTCTGTACCGTCCGCACCAACGCAGTGTTAGGCGGCTTTAGCGACTGTAGGGTTGCTCCAGGCTCAAGCCAGAGATGACTTGGTAGTGCTTTACGTTGAAAGTACAGAGGGTTGCACTACGCCCAACAGCACAGGCCGCAATCAAAGCATCAATCAGACCAACCTTGTGAGACAGATGATAGGCTGTGAAGTCAGATAAGGCACGGGCGCAATCAGTTTCAGTCGGCCAAATGATAGTTAGTGGCGCTACAAGCTGTAGAACTTTCCTCACCTGTTGCTTATTCTGAGCATCCTGAATCAATTCCATCACCACAAAGCCGGGAATGCTTGGCAGTGCTGGGACAGAGGCAAACCAAGCCAGTGCTGGCGCATACCCTCGCTGAATATCGATCATGACATCAGTATCAACAAGGTACATTCGCTACCTAAGCCCGCTCACGATGTTCAGCTTGGTCACGCAACCGGCGGGCGTACTCCTGGCTGTCAGTAATATCAGGCCGAGAGTTGATAACCCCGACGCTTTCCCAGTAGGCAACTAGCTCCACGCCTGTTTTGGGAGGATTTTGTAGAAAAGGGCGAAAGGAGAGAACGCGAAGAATATACTCCGGCAGAGGCAATTTAAGTTGAGAAGCCTCAGCAGAAAGCTCATTCTCTAGCTCTACTGGTAAATCCAAGGAGATAGTCATAACACTCAGCTCTCCTATGTCTTGCGTTTAGTAGACAACACCGTGATTATTCTCGGCACAACTTTGGCAGATACCATCATTATGCATCCAACCACGGGGTTTCCGCTTCCCACATTCCTGGCAAACTTTAAAATATTGCTCATTATCTAAAATCTCCTGAATTTTGGAATCCAATTCCTGAGATGAGGAGGTTTGCGGGAGTACAGAGGCTACTGTCCAACTAGATACGGGTTCATGAGGATGTGGCCAGGATATACCGCGAACAAGGAGCTGAATTCCATCATTGCCTTTTTTGACTTGTATGAATTCAGAAATGATTTCTTTATCGTTCATGATTTAGAATGCGATTATTAATACTTAGGCTAATCTCATCAGATACTTTTAGGTAACACCTTTGAGATCTCAGAACTCCAATATGCTAGTTTATTTTCGTGGGTAGGAGATTGATTCATTAACTTTTTCCAAGTTCCATTGGCAGCGCCACTAGGGTGAGGAAAAGGCAAATGCTGAATGTTGAGATCTAATTCCTTAACGCTATTCGCTGACTCCTTCCCCCACGTTACTAGAGCAACAGGATTCATGGCCAGAATCTCTAATTTTAAGGTACTTGTGAACTTTTCTTGATCCACTCTCGGTAGTTTTACACCGTAGTAAGGGCGATTCGGATCACAAACCCAGACTTTATAAACATCTGTCAAATATACTCTGTAGCCCAAGGTCAACAGGGCAACGATCATCTCAAAGTAAAGCTTTGTACGCCCAAGAATTTCACGAGAACCCTTGTGATGTAAACCATAAGGAGTGCCAAGGCTTATCTGTTCAGAATCTTGATCGCTCTTGGAATCTTGACCAAGGATAACAATTGTGGGTTTATCGTTTATTCCGTCATCAAACTCAAATAGACTTGGCAAGTCTATAGCAATTGAAGGAGATATTTCATATGTTTTTTGAAAATCTTGACATTGACTCTTAAAGAAATCTCGCCTAACAAAATGAGGTGGCCACCCGTCTTTATCGAAATCTTTAATTACTTCTTTGTAGAGTGGTTCTAATTCTGACCTTGTTGTATCGAAAATCTCGCATAATAGTCCAGATATCGAATCGAACTCTTGAGCCTTAAATTTTGAGAAAGTCAGATTTCCAGTCATTCTAAATCACTGCTCAGTACGAAAACTCACCTCGTCACCCTCACTTTAACCGTGATTTTCTACTCCGAGAGGGTCTGCTGCCGCCTAACGCCCCCGTTCACCCGCCGCTAATCACTTGGACTCAACCAGCAACCTTGATCCGGTCGGTGTGCAACGGGATTGTTATGCCGTGCCTACTACTCAAAATTTCATTGCCAGTTGACTCGATTGTCTTTGTCATAAAAAGCCCCACGCTTTTCAAGTTCTTGTATAATCGCGACTGCATTGGCTATCCCATCTTCGCCTCGAATTTTGGCTCCTAAATCGGCTGCACGTTGACGCATTGATCGAACAGTCATCGCTCGGTGAATCGCTTCTGCAAGTCGTTCAGCAGTGAGTTGTTTCCGAGGAATAGGTGCTGATCCAACGCCTAATTCAGCCACTTTCTGCCCCCAAAAGGGCTGATCGCCAAAGAACGGAATCACAATGGTCGGAACCCCGGCTCTGAGTCCAGCGGCTGTTGTCCCAGCCCCCCCGTGATGAACGACCACTGCTACAAGCGGGAAGAGCCATGAGTGAGGAATTGAATCCACCATAAAAACCGTATCGGGTAAATCACGCTTACTCAGCCCTCCCCAACCCGATTGCAAGATGGCGCGTTGCCCCGTGAGCGCGATCGCTTTTAAGACCAGATCTGCCGTTGCTTCTGGGTTTCGACTCCCCATACTACCAAACCCGATATACACAGGCGGCGAACCACTTTGTAGAAAATCCAGTAAGGCTGTGGGTGGAGTCCAATCCGGTGCTGCGTCCAGAAACCAATACCCAGTGATATGGGTATGATACCAATCAGATGGTTTAGAAATGACCGATGGACTGAAGCCATAAAGAATTGGATAACGCTGAAAAGGGGCTGCATTGTAGGGACCCCAAAATGGGGCAGCGGACAAACCTAGCACTTGCTGTCGTGCTAACCGATCGCCTATTCGAGACCCTTGCCACATAATCTGTCGGAATAAGTGATGGGACAACCGCCTCACAGAACCACCGAGTTTGGTGATGAACTGATGAGGAAAAAGAACGGCAGAAAAGGCTTTTGTTGGCGTAAAAGGAAAGATATAGGCTTGAAGTAACGGTAGCTTCAGTTTTTCGGCAAGAGCAATACTCAGGAAGAGTCCTCCCACACCTACGACTATTAAATCTATGCCCTGACAAGCGGCTAAACTCCCCTCTGCCCAATCGATCGCGGCACGCTGAGAAGCTTTCGAGGTATGAGCGTTAATAGTAAGAAAATTTCCTTTCTCCAGTAATGCCTGCATTTCTGGGGTTTCCAAGAATTCTTGGACATTCCCCTTGACTGGACAGAACTCTAGCTCATGTGAACTGACTAGCCCTTCAAAGTTTTCATGCGTGATCAGTCGCACACTATGACCTGCTGCCTTCAAGCCCCTGCCTAGAGCAATATAGGGTTGAATATCCCCACGACTTCCCATCGCAATCATGGCAATTTGCATGAATGATACTCCTTTTCCCTTGTTTTTTCCTGCAAGTAATGAGGCGGATTAGCTAAAATGTGAATAATTACTCATATTTTATCTGCGATCGCGATCGACTGACAACTCGCATTTTGAGGAGACTTGCCTGTGCCATCTCAGCCACCCGCAACCCCACGTAAACGACCGCAACAGGAGCGATCGCAAGTAACCGTGCAGGCAATTCTCACGGCAGCGGCTCACATTTTGACGGAAGCAGGATACGACCACTTCACCACTAATAAGGTGGCTGAACGCGCCGGTGTGAGTATTGGCTCTCTCTATCAGTACTTTCCAAATAAAGCATCTTTGCTCTTGGCTTTGGCAGAACATCATGCCGATCAAATGATGCAATTGGCGAAGGATCATTTAGAAACGACAGGCGATCGTTCGATCCCAGAGGTAATTCGGCAGATTGTCGCAGCGGCGGTGGCGGCTCATGCAGTGAATCCGAAACTTCATCTTGTTCTGCATGAGCAGGTTCCGCACAGCGAAGTCATGCGACAGTTCGATCAAGCCAAGATGGAGAATCTGTTGCGATCGTTTTTAGTACAACAGTGTGATCAACTTCAGCCTAAAAATCTAGATTTAACGGTTTTCATGGTCGAACGCACGATCAGAGCACTGATTCATGGAGCAATGACTGAGCACCCAGAGTTCTTGCAAACGGGGGAACTTGATCAAGAACTGACAGCGCTGTTGTCAGCTTATTTACTAAAAAAGTGATCTGTGGATCTTGAAAACTCTCTCAACCAGACACCATGCATTCCGTTCCTCATCCGTGATCCAAGCGGCATAACGTTCCCGGTCAGCGGTTGCTGAGGTCTCTGTATCAGCCCTTTCAAGGTGCTTTTTTATCTTTTTTAGATTTCGAGTCACTCAGCAATCGAGCAGTGGAGACGTGAGGTTTGTCTTTTTGCCATTTAGGTTTGGGAACTTTCTTTTTGTCTCCTCTGGGGTGAGAGCGGAATTTCGCCAAGTCCATCTGTGCGGCTAACTGTTGGAGCAATTGAACAGTAGAGTCTAGATCGAGTTGAGCGAACGGCTGCCATTGCACCGGAGGAATGGCAATCATCATGCCCTCATAAACGCGGCGAACTTCATCAGCTAAGTAATAGGGGGAAATGCCCGCTTCGATTTTGTTAGCGCCATGCACACTTCGCATCGCGGCTTGAGCGACTGCCAGCAGGTTGTAGCAAATCAGCGCCATGACAAACCCAAACAAGGCTGCTCTGGGATAAGCCAGGGTGTTGATTTCACCCCGGAAACATTGTTCGAGCACTTGAAACAATCGTTCAATCCGCCATCGCTTTTGATACAGTGCCGCAATTTGCACCGCATTCGCTTTGGCTGTCGGTAGATTGGAGAGCAAGGCAATTTCGCGATCTCCATCTCGAGTGGGCTGATTGAGTTGCACCACAATGCGTCGCAGCGTTACCTTCAACGTGTCGTTAAAATCAATTGCACCGATTGTTCAAACACTGCTCCGGTTTCACTGTCACCCG
>JAAUTN010000475.1 GCA_012031415.1 Leptolyngbyaceae cyanobacterium SM1_4_3
TCTGACAGCAGTTTTTCACCCCGATCCAGGGTTTCCAGAAAACGAGATTCTTCCAGCAGCAACTCTGCCTGAATTGCCTTGTCTCGCGCCCGCACGGTTGGGGTATGCGTCTTCGGAAATGGCGATCGCACCTCTGTCACCCGATTGATAAACGGCTTGTCGATGCCAATCAGCCGCCCGTGCCGCACCACCCGCCGAATCAAGCGCCGCAGCACGTAGCCACGCCCCAGGTTTGAGGCAGAAATGCCATCGGCAATCATGTGCATTACCGCCCGAACGTGGTCGCCAATCACCTTGAGTGAAACTTTGGTCGGCTCATCACTTGTGGCGTAGTCAATGCCAGCAATTTCAGCCGCCTTCTTGACAATCGGAAAAATCAGGTCGGTTTCGTAGTTGTTGGGAACCTGCTGGATAATTTGGGCGACTCGCTCCAATCCCATGCCTGTGTCAATATTCTGGTTTTGCAGCGGGGTCAGGTTGCCTTCAGCATCCCGGTTGTACTGCATAAACACCAGGTTATAGAACTCGATGAAGCGGGTATCATCTTCTAGGTCAATCTGGTCGTCACCCAGTTCTGGGTGAAAGTCATAATACAGTTCTGAGCAAGGGCCGCAGGGTCCAGTAGGGCCAGAATTCCAGAAGTTGTCCTTTTCGTCCATGCGCTGAATTCGGTGCGCCGGAACGCCAACCTGGTCGCGCCAAATGGCAAATGCGTCATCGTCTTCCCGAAACACGCTGACCACCACTCGCTCAGGCGGAAAGCCCAATACCTGAGTGGATAGCTCCCATGCCCAGGCGATCGCCTGCTCTTTAAAATAATCGCCAAAGCTAAAATTACCCAGCATTTCAAAGAAAGTCTGGTGCCGCGCCGTCCGCCCGACATTCTCAATATCATTCGTGCGAATGCACTTCTGCGCCGTCACCGCCCGGTTAAACTCAGCCTGGCGCTGCCCCAAAAAATCGGCTTAAAGGGCAGCATCCCAGCGATCGTCAGCAGCACCGTCGGGTCTTCAGGCACTAGCGAGGCACTGGGCAACACCTGATGCCCCCGCTCTGCATAGAAGTCAATGAATGTTTGTCGAATTTGAGCGCCGCTTAGATGAGTCAACATGGGGATACTTGCTTCAGGCTGAAATGCTTATGGCACTTTACGTAACGCTTGCTAAAAATCTGGAACTTGAAGTCTAGAAGTCTATGTCTTAGCAATACTTAAGAACCTACTCTCTATTCTCAACTATAGGCGCGAGATTCGACAAAGCTTTCTAATGGAGCGTGCTAGTGAAGTATTGAGTGACGGCAATTTCTGTAGGGATTTTACAAAACTTGGAAATGCATCCGACCCTGCACGTAGCTAACTAAACTCTGGGTACACTTGACGTGCAGAGTTACGCCAGACTATTCTGCCTGATTGAGTTGGACTCAATGGCAGCACTCCCCCTTTCCTGCCATTGGATTTGTTTCCCAACGATGTAAGTTTGTGTTTGAGTAGATTTCTCCAACTCGCGCAACCACACGCAAATCGCGGACAAGCAGCATAAGCCCTGACCCATCTCCAAACATTTGAACGTTTAGCAACGCACTTCAAGTACAATCCTAATTTTTCAAACAGGTTCGTCATTTATCAATGAATGCTTCGATTCTTGTGGTTGGGGGCAACAACTTTCTTGCAACCTTCGTTCAGTTAATTCAGCAGGTTGCTGATTTTACGTTGGAGGTTGCATCTGATCCAGACGAAGCAATGCCGCTGATTCAGGCTCAACAGCCCGATTTGCTGGTCATGCAGGCAGGTCAACCTACCACACTGGAGCTTTGTCAGCAAATTAAAGCCCAAAGTCGCTTGTCCTGGATTTATTGCATTATCGTTGCAAATTGGAATGAAGTCGCAGAAGGACGGCCGCCAGTAGAATCAAGCTTGACCTCAAAACTAGAGTTTGTTGAGTCTAGAGCAAACGCACTAGAGACTGGGGCAGACGCTTACGTAAATTTGTCGCTCGATCGCTTCTTTGATCAGGAACTGACTGAAAAACTCCAGGCTCAATGGATAAACAATGCGATCGCTCAGCAAAAGCGGCTATTTTGCGCTTATATTCGGGCAGGACTGCGACGGGTGCAAAACCATCGAGAACTGATGCGAACCAACGATTTGCTGTCGGCGATCGCCCTTTCTGATCCCTTGACTGAGTTAAACAACCGCCGCGCTTTTGAATGGGAACTGCCACGCCAGATTCACAACGCCAGAGCGCGAGAAATGCCCATTAGCCTGATTATGCTGGATGTGGATTTCTTTAAGTCAATCAACGATAACTATGGGCATTTAGTGGGCGATCGCGCTCTAAAACTGCTGTCAGCTAGACTACGACACAACCTGCGGTTTTACGACACCCCATTTCGCTATGGCGGCGAAGAATTTGTTGTGATTTTAAGTGATACAGGCTTTCAAGAAGCGGGCTTAATTGCTCAGCGCTTGTGTCGCTTGATAGCCAACCAACCTTTCAACATCAGTGACACCCTTGACTTGACCATCACAGTCAGCGCTGGAGCCGCCTCTCTGCGAGACCGCGACGACGCAAAGGGAATTGACCTCCTAGAGCGGGCAGATCGGAATTTGTTAAAGGCAAAATCTCTTGGACGCAATCGGGTTGTATGTGAGGAGGGAGGGGGAGGAAGGATGGAGGAGGAAGGATGAGGGATAAGGGCAATGTATGTGCGCTCTTAGAACGTAGTTCTAGTAGAGGTTATCTGAGACTGTAACTAGCAGTCTGAGGACGAAATGGTATAAATTTGCAGAGCAATTCTTGCTCCTCCATCCTTTCTCCCTCATCCCTTCCCCTTCCTACTTTCCCCATGCTCTCCCGCCGATTTTTTCTCAAGACGCTGGCTGCAACTGCGGCTGTGTCAGCGATCGCCCACCCCAAACCCGGATTAGCCACTGCCGCGAAACCTGCTCGACTACGTCCGGGGGCGGTTGTCGGACTGATTAGCCCCGCCAGTGCTACGTTTGTGCGAGAAGATGTTGAAATTGTGATGGATGCGGTGCGCGGACTGGGACTGATTCCCCGATTGGCTCCTCACCTGTTTGACCGATATGGCTATCTGGCTGGGCAAGACCGCGATCGGGCCGAAGATGTCAATCAGTTTTTTGCTGACCCGGAGGTGGCAATGCTGCTGCCAATTCGGGGGGGGTGGGGCTGTAGTCGGATGCTGCCCTACCTGGATTACGACCTGATTCGCCAGAATCGTAAAATTTTGGTTGGCTTCAGTGACATTACGGCACTGATTTTAGGCGTTTCTGCCCAGAGCGGACTGGTGACGTTTCACGGACCAAATGGGCTGTCGGGCTGGCGAACCGCGCAAACAGATTTTTTTAGGCGGGTGCTGTTCGATGCAGAAAAAGTCACCTTTGAGAATTTCAGAGATGGGGAGGATGGCGATCGCCTGATGCAAACGCGATACCGTCTCCAAACCATCACCCCCGGTCGAGCGCAGGGCAAATTGGTTGGCGGCAACCTGTCCGTCATTTCGGGGATCGTGGGTTCTCCCTATATGCCCGACCTGGAAGGGGCTGTCCTGTTCCTGGAAGACATTGGCGAGAATATCTACCGCATCGATCGAATGATCACGCATCTCAAACTTGCGGGTGTGTTCGATCGCCTTGCAGGGCTGATTTTTGGGCAGTGCGTTAATTGCTTACCCGATGAAAGCTACGGCTCTTTGACGTTGGAGGAAGTGATCGGGGGACACATTCAGCCCTTAGGCATTCCAGCCTGGCATGGCGCTACAATCGGACATTTAGAGACAATTCTGACGTTGCCAATTGGGTTAGAGGTGGCAATCGATGCAGACCGAGGCACGATTGAGATGTTGGAAGCGGCTGTTGTGTGAGGTTGCGTGAGTCCTGGATCAATTCGCGCTTAAATAGTTGAAGCCCTTTCGTGGTGTACGAGTTTTTGTGACTGAGATCAAAAAACCTGCTCGCTCTCTGGCCGGAATTGCTGGAATCGTGGCGATCGCCACCCTGATCAGCAAGCTATTTGGGTTGGTGCGTCAACAGGCGATCGCCGCTGCCTTTGGGGTGGGTGCTGCCGTCGATGCCTACAACTATGCCTATGTGATCCCCGGCTTTTTGTTTGTGCTGCTGGGTGGGATCAACGGGCCATTTCACAGTTCCATCATCAGCGTGTTGGCAAAACGACCGAAAGAGGAAGCCGAACCGCTGATTGAAACCGTGACGACACTGGTAGGCGGGTTGCTGCTGCTGGTGACAATTTTTTTGATGGTGTTTGCCGACCCGCTGATTCAACTGATCGCGCCGGGAACGACCCCAGAAGTGAAGGCGATCGCCGTCGAACAGTTCCGCATTATGGCTCCCCTGGCTGTCTTCTCAGGGCTGATTGGCATTGGCTTTGGGACGCTAAACGCTGCCGATCACTACTGGCTGCCGTCCGTCAGTCCGCTATTTTCCAGCATTACCGTGATCATTGGGGTTTGGTTTTTCGCCGATGAATATGGTGCAGTGGTGCTGGCCTGGGGCACTCTGGCAGGGGCGATTTTGCAATGGCTAGTACAAATTCCTACCCAGTGGCGATCGGGCATGGGGACGCTGCGGCTGCGGTTTAACCTAAAGCAACCCGGAATGGGAGAGATCTGGCGGCTGATGGGGCCAGCGACCCTTTCGTCTGGAATGCTGCTAATCAGTGTTTACATCAGTTTGCTGTTTGCCTCCCAGCTTCCAGTCGGGCAGCTTCGGCGTTAGGTTACGCTCAGCTTCTGTTTCTCACGCCGCTGGGCATTCTCTCGAACGTGATCTTGGTGCCCTATATGCCAATTTTTTCTAAACTGGCGGC
>JAAUTN010000091.1 GCA_012031415.1 Leptolyngbyaceae cyanobacterium SM1_4_3
CCCTTCTCATCCTCATCCCTCATCCCTCCCTTATCCCTCCCCCCTTGCCTTGGACTTCTCCACCCTCTGGTTACTGATCGCCCCTCCCGTCGTCGGTGGAATCATCGGATATTTCACTAACGATTTGGCGATCAAAATGCTGTTTCGTCCCTATCGCCCCCTCTACATCGGCAGACGAAAACTGCCGCTTACCCCAGGACTGATTCCAGCCAACCAGGAACGACTCGCCAAGCGGGTTGCAGATACCATCATGGGATCGCTGCTGACCCCAGAAGAGCTGCAAAAACTGGCGCGTCGGCTGCTGCAAACTGAGCGAATGCAAGCTGCAATTCTTTGGTTGTTAAAACTGGCTCTAACTCAGATCCAGGGAAGCAATGAACAAAAAACCAGCAAAATTTTGGCAAAGGTCATGAAAGATTTGCTGGGACAATCTCTGCCCCGACTGGTCAAGGTTTGGGCGCGACGTGAAGATTTTCTCGAAACTCAACTCAACCAAATTTTTGACCAGGTTCTACTAGAATTTCAGTTGACCGAAGCCCAGGCTGGTCAGCTTTCAGATTGGCTATTGCAGGTCGTTTTGCCGCCTGACGTAATTCGCCAAGCGCTGGTAGATTTCCTCACCGATCGCAACATTCAGGTCATTGACGAAGGCTTTCGCGAACGAAGCAGCGGCACCTACTGGGTCGTCGCCAACCTATTTGGGCTACGAAATACCCTGACTCGACTACGAACCTATTGTCTGGACGAGAAAGATGCCAGCAATGCGCGAATCAAGGAGTTGATTCAATCTCTGAGTGTGCAGCCGCGTTTGCGAGAGTGGATGCAAAACTTGTCCTTACAGAATTTGCCCGTCTCGACCGTGCGCCAGCTTCGCAAAACCACACGAGATAGCATTCGCAGCTATGTTCAAGAACGCGGTTCCGATTTGCTGCAAGGGCTAAGCGACTCGATCGATTGGGATAATGTCTCGTTGCTGCTGTTAAATCGTCTACGCACTTCACCTGCGGTCAACCGCTCTTTGGAACCCGTGAGTGAGGAATTGGCTTTAATTTTAGAGCGCTACCTGGAGCAAGATTTAGAAACAATTGTGGCGAAGGCGATTCCCATCCTGGATATTGATCAGGTGATTATCGAGCGAGTCAGAGCTACTTCCCCCAAAGACCTGGAGCTAGCCATTCAGGGCATTGTCAAAAATGAGCTACAGGCGATCGTCAATCTGGGCGGCGTTCTAGGATTTGTGATTGGACTGCTTCAGACGGTGATTTTGCTGACAAGGGGAGTGTAGGGAGGGGGAGGAATGAGGGATGAAGGATGAGGGAGGCTACTGTGCATACATGAGTCCTTGCAGCCCCCTAAATCCCCCATTCTGGGGGACTTTGAGTGGTTTTAGAGTTCCTGGCACAAATACGGGTTGACGGGTCGGAAGCTCCCATTGGATTTAGGGGGCGAAATGCAGTGCTTTTAAGTTCAGCTAGAAGATGTGTATACACGGTAGGGGATGAAGGGGAGGTATAGCTGTAGCCATAAAGGTTAGGACAAGGGGCTTAAGCCCTTGTTCGCACAGCAAATGATTTGCGGGCAGGACTGTCTTAACTTGAGTGTCTATCGCTATAAATCAAGCGATCGCCACGCTAACAAGGGGCTTAAGCCCCTTGTTCTACAGGTAAGTGCGTAAGTCCTGGCTTACTTATTCTTCATTCCCCATTACCCATTTCCTATTCCCCAAAACTGCTGTAGCTGAGGTAAATATTTTGCAGCTAGTCCGCCGCCTGCAAAGCCAAACAGGTGTCCTTGCCAGGACATTCCTCGGCGAATGGGGAGAACGCCCCAAATCAGGCTGCCGTAGAGCAAGCCGACGATGATTGCGATGAGGATGGCGATCGCACTTTGCTCAAAATAACCCCGCAGCAGCAAAAAACCGAAATAGCCAAACACCAGTCCACTTGCACCGATGTGATTAGTGCGTGGGGAGCCAAACAGCCAGACTCCTACGCCGCTAATCAGCCAGGCCGCAGCCGTGACGATAAAGAAATCACTGGTTTGCCGCAGCATAATCAGCCATCCCAGGACAATCAGGGGGACGGTGTTGGTTGCCAGGTGGCGCAAGTTGCCGTGCAGCAGAGGGGCAAACACGATGCCAAAAATGCCTTCGCTGGTGCGGGGGCGAATGCCGTAGCGGTTGAGTGCGCCTCGGAGGAAAATCGAGTCAAACAATTCTAGAACCCACAGTCCGCCTACAAAGCCAATCAAAATCGTGGCATGGAGTTCTAGCTGGCGTGTTAGCCCTGCTAAATCGTTACTGTTGAGCATTACGCCGCTTCAGTTGGGTTAAATCTGGGGTCAAAGGGGCGGTCTTGGAGAGTGACCGTTTTGAGTGAATGGGCTATTGGAAATTCGGCTGGTTTGCGTGAAATCCACGAGCCAGTCTTTGACGCGATGGGTAGCGCGGCAGTCGTCTTCGTTATACCGGAGAATGGCATCCAGGAAGGCGCGATCGCCAATTGAGAGCCATTGAGCGTACCAGTAAATTGACTGCGCTCCATTTGCATCGCGATCGCGCCAGTTAAACCCTAACCAGCGGGCGATCGGCTTTAGAGCATAGCTTTCAACGGGCAAAGTTGCAACCCGCGTCACCCGTTCGTGTAAATCGACAAACCGATTTAACAGCGGCAAAACCAGTTCATCTGGAGTGTTGTAATATTCTGCCAGACGCTTGACGGTCTGCACTTCATAGGGGCAAAAATGAAAAATTGGCGCTGTCGGATAGCGCCAAACTAAATCAAGAAATTGTTGCCAGACAAAAGCTTCATCTTCGGGGCAGTCAGCCAGAAGGGGATGAAACGTCTCAGTCTGAGTAGGACCATCCCCTAATGTCCCCGTGCGATCAACGACCAAAACTCCGTGTAAGTAAACTAAATTTTGTTCCGGTGCTGCCTCAATATCAAAGTAAAGCTCTACGGCGGCACTCGGCAATTCTTCTATCGAAAGCAGCGGTTGATTCGGTAAATCAGAACTGAACGGACTCGCTAAAGCCTGATTTAAAAGGGTTGCTTGCGCCTGTCGAACCAGCTTATGAGCAACCTGTGGACCAAATCCAGGTAGGGTTTCCAGATGCTTGGGGGCAGCGGCTGCCAGCGTTTCAACCGTTGTCAGTTCCAGTGCTTGGAGATGAACATAGCGACTGGGCGTTACCCCTGGCAAAAGCGACAGATGGTTGTCAGCTTTGGCTAGCTCATAGCAGTGGCTAAACCAATGGCAAAGGTCGCAGCGGTTGTGGGCAATAAAAACTTCGGGTTCTCGTTGCTCCTGAAGCATCTGGATACACTCTTCCAGAATGGTCTCCATCCGGGGAATCAATTCCGGCAGGTTGACCGCATAGGCTCCCCGCTGCCGCAGGACGAGCCAGCTCGCATCAGGTAAAACGCCTTGAATGGCTGCAAGCAGGTAGGCATGAAAGGCAGCCGTAATCTGATAGTCTAGCTTGGGGCGTTTACCCAACTTAATTTCAGTGGGAACGTAGAGCCAATCCCCAAAGATAGATTCTCCAGGATGCTTGACCAGCAGGTTAGGGCGGCTGACTAGCTGAACTCCGTCAGCGCGAGTAAAGTGCAGCACACCGTTGGTAATGCGTTCTACACCTTGCTGCATCAGATCTAGCGTTGCTTCCGCACCCACCTGCCAGTTACGGCGTGGATAGCGAGGCTGGTAAACTGGCTGATTCTGAATAACGGCAAGCTGATGTTCCTGGCTATCTTGACGCAGCTTTAGTAAGTAGTCGCTGGGGGCATCTCGCTGGTCTGGGTTGCCATAGAAATCGAGAAAAGCCCGCCGCCGACATCGCTGGTAGTTGAAGAGAATTTCGTCGGTCAGCCATATGCCCGCTGGAGTTGCCTCTGGCGGGGCAAGCGGAATGGTCTGGCTCAGCGGCGATCGCTGAAACGGAATCGCCACCGAAGAGGTGCAGGAACTATCCTCAGCCTCTATTGCGTTGAAGCTGTGGGAGTCAACAGACAAGTTTCCTCCGGTTGAACCAGACATTGACACAATTTAAGTCCTGTATCGAATGCACACCTGTCTTGCATCTGCAAGCGGTTTCACGCACCTGATTCTGTTATGACTTTAACGTGATTGGTCTGGTTTGGTCTAGCGATCGCTAAAATCGCTACACCCATACTTCTTTGACTTTATGAGTAGCGCATCGCCAATCACGACGGATTTACAGCAACACCGTCAGCAGTTTCCCAGTTTGAGCAATAAGCTGTACTTCAACTATGGTGGACAGGGTCCGATGCCACAAAGGGCGATCGCCGCAATCCATCAGTCCCAAGAATACATTCAAACCGCAGGCCCATTTTCGGGGGGAGTAAATGCCTGGGTGACACAGGAGGCAAACCAGACGCGAAGGGCGATCGCTGCTGAGCTAAACGCACCAGTAGAGGCGATCGCCCTCACCGAAGATGTGTCTGTAGGCTGCAACATTCCTCTTTGGGGAATGGACTGGCGGGCAGGCGACCACATCTTGCTCTCAGACTGTGAACACCCCGGCATCATCGCCGCTGCTCAAGAAATTGGTCGTCGCTTTGGCGTAGAGCTATCTACCTGTCCGCTGATGGCAACGCTCAACACAGGTGATCCGGTAGCGGTAATTTCAGAGCATTTGCGTCCGACCACGTGCCTGCTGATCGTTAGCCACATTCTCTGGAATACGGGACAGGTTCTGCCCCTAGCCGAAATCATTGATGCCTGTCAGAAGCACGTCACCCAAACTGACCCAGTGCGAGTGCTGGTTGATGCAGCCCAGTCCGTCGGCGTTTTGCCGCTTAACCTGACAGACTTGGGCGCAGATTTCTACGCCTTCACCGGACATAAGTGGTGGTGTGGGCCGGCCGGAGTCGGCGGGCTGTATATTCGCCCAGATTTGCTAGAAAGCCTCAATCCCACCTTCATCGGCTGGCGCGGCATCACCAAAAATGCCGCAGGTCATCCGACAGGTTGGCTGTCGGATGGCCGCAAGTTTGAGGTAGCAACTTCCGATTTTGCACTTTATGCGGGATTAAGGGAAGCGATCGCCACTCATCAACAGTGGGGCACCGCCACAGAACGCTATCATCGCATCTGCACCTTGAGTCAGTATCTCTGGCAGCGTCTAGGCGAATTCCCTCAAATTACTCGACTCAAAGCCACGCCTCCCGCAGCCGGATTGGTCTCATTTCAGGTCAGCGGCATCTCGCACAAACAGTTTGTCGATGCGCTAGAGCAGCAAAACTTGATGCTCCGAACTATCCTCGACCCCGACTGTGTTCGCGCCTGTGTCCACTATTTCACCCTGGAAACTGAGATTGATCGGTTGATTGAGCGATCGCTAACCTTATGCAAGCCTTACCACTTTGTGTACAATAAAGGACTATTGCTCATTTCCTATTTCTCTTAAACTGCTATGGCTCGTAAATGTGAACTGACTGGTAAGCAGGCAAACAACGCCTACGCTGTTTCCCACTCCCATCGCCGCACTAAAAAAATCCAGGAAGCCAACTTACAGGAAAAGCGAGTCTGGTGGTCTGAAGGAAATCGCTGGATCAAGCTGCGCCTCTCAACCAGAGCCATCAAAACCCTGGAACATAAAGGTTTGTCTGTTATGGCAAAGGAAATTGGGCTTGACTTAAACAAGTGCTGATGTAGATTTTTGGGAAAGGCTGTACCGCTGAAACAGCAAGTAACCCTTCGCTTCTGTTTGATGGGTTGAGTAGATATCCGCGATGGCTTCGAGTTCATCAAAAAATTGAAAAGTTTCAAGCAAAGAGGGGATAGCTCAGCGCTGTCCCCTCTTTGCTTGAAATCTAACTCTACTGCAACTCCAGCGCCAAAAATTTGCTCCTCCCTGATCGTTTTGCTAGAACAGGTGGGTACTCTAAGCTTCATAGATTTGTTATAGAATCTTTACAAAGGCATGCTTCGTCCAGTGTAAAGCTAGGAGCAATCAGGCTAGTCCGTTTGAATATCAGGGCATTACAAATTGGTTTGAGTAAGTGTATCTACTTCTGTGAATCGTTTATGAAATTTGAGTAAACTCTCCTGAATCTCAGCGTTTTAACCGTACTATTTCAATCTCTCTTCTTAAAATCTTTAGATAGCAGCGATTTTTCTCGTAACAGTTTCGGTTCTCAATCCTCACTTCTAGTTCCTAGAACTTTCAGGCATCCCATTTGACAGGAAAGCAGCTATGTCAACCCGTGCATTGATTAGGGCGATCCAGCATCTCCTCTCCCAGACCCATAAGCTGGCTCAACGTATCACCAAAAAAATCGTCACTGGCTTCCTGCGTAACCTGCTGCTAATTGGCAGACGACCCCGATTGTCTAGGGCAGGCTTTGTGTTGCCGACAACCGTGCTGCTGCTGCTGGTCGCTACGCTGACAGTTGGCTCGATCACCTATCGCACCTATACTCGCACCACACAAACGATTGGCGATCGCCAGCAGCGCGTCATCTACAACGCCGCCACCCCTGCAATTGACAGAGCCAGATCCAAGCTAGAGTATCTCTTCAATGCTCAGCAAGATCCACGATTTCCTGGTGGTGTTCCGGGTGAAGTTCAGCTTCTAGGAATGCTGCTCAACGACGAGGACAGGCTCTTACCAGGCGACATTACCGTCCCTGAACATAAGCCTGATGGCTATGACCCTTACACTTTTCCTGATGAAGAGCTTGATATTCCAGGAATTACCAAGATTGATGGACGCTTAGACATCAACGGAGACGGACAAGCAGATAACGCTTGGGCCTACCGGGTAGATACCGACGAGGATGGCAACGAAGATGCTACGGTCGCCTACTCTGTTGTGTTCCAAACCCCTAATACTGCTGATGGTGACGAGCCGTTGACGAATCCTTCACCTGCGGCGATCGCTGATAGAGCGAGCAAATTGCAGGTACGTCAGGGACCGCTTAGCAGTATTAATCCTCAAGGACAGTGCCAATTAGCCGAGGCAAACGTGCTTTCACCTGAAGGGGGCTGGATTCCAGATGGTTCTAGTACATCTACCCTGAGAAAAACCTTCCAGGTCAATGCCTTTGTCCTACCCGACAACCCAAATGGGACAGTTACGACTTTGGAATTTAATCAGGATCGCCAGGTTAACCGAGGCAACAAATGGGGAGCCTGGTTCCGCAACGATCTAGAAATTTATCCAGGTGCAAGCTTCAACTGGAATGGGGCAATGCATACAGAAGGTAGTTTGATTGTTGGTAAACCCCAGCGTGGTAACGATGCCATCTATAGAAGTTTTCTGATTAGCTCACCCAATTCATGCCTCTACACTAAAGAAGCTTCCGAGATTACAGTTGCCAACATAGAAGATAACACTCAAGGAATTCAGCCTTTCAGGGGTCAAATCCTTAGTGGACTCACGGGCACAAACTCATCAGCAGGAAGTCGAAGCCTCTTTGATGTAGACGATGACGGAACTCCACAGATTGCACAAGAACTCAATCCAGGTACAGATTCTATTAGCGGAAATGACGATGCTCCAGGAGCATTTGCCCTTGATCCAGTCAAACTCTTAACTGAGGACATTTCGGAGTCCAGAGTTGAAGGCAATTCTGTTGCTGACCAGGATCCTGGTTGGCAGGGTCGAGTATTTGTCAATAAGGGGCGAATTCGTAATGCCTCTGAGCCAGCACCCTACGTAGATGATACATTCCGGGCAGACAACCGCTACGGTCCTAAACCTCGATATGGAGGTGATCCACTGCCAGCAAACACTACTATTGGTACGGCAATTCTACCAACCGAAACTAGGCTTATTGGTGACACCTCCACTACAGACGACACCACAAGTCTTGGTTTAGACGGTTACTGGGAAAGACGTGCCCGCAATGAAGGAGTGCGTCTAATTGTTGGACAACGTTTGGAGTTGGGCAATCCTTTTCCCACTGCTTGGGGCGTTAGAGATTCTTTTACGCTTGAACCAACCCGCCCCTGGGAAACCTGTACTTCAAACAATGTTGGCAGATGTTCTGAAGCCAGGCAACGGCGCACCTTGAGAGACAACTTGGCCGCAGTTCAAGCAACGGCTGTTTACCACCTTAGCAATCCCGACACTCCCCTTGCTTGCGTGGCAACAACGGTGCATCCTGGCACTTCGCTAACTCTAGATAGGGCAGCTACATTTGAGAATATTTTTGGCACACCAACTAGACGCGATTCACTTGGGATTCCTGCCTCTCCAGTTGGGCCTTTCTTTGCAGTTAGTGATTTCTTTTCAGGTCGAGGCACTAACGGTTGGGAATATACTGCCCCAGCCGCAGGCGATTTCAGCACTGGCAGCCCACTAATGACTGCTCTCAGAAATCTAGCCAACTTTACCGGAGACCCTCAAGGAGGCGCACCTTCGTTTACGCCTGACCAAACTGACGGCAGAGTTCATCCTTACCCACCGATGACCATGTGGGGTGACTTCTCGATGCTTCGCCGAATTCTAGATACAGGCACCCCTTACAGCGCCCTTAGCCCAGCAGACAAGGTGACGCTAAACACGGCCGCCTGCACTTTGGGGATGTTGGCTCATAACGTTCATTATTTAGCAACGTTCAACCCACTTATAGATCCAGCCCTGGGAACACTTCAAACCTTGCTTGGAGAGTTAACTGATGGAGTTTCAGCAAATAGTGGAAACATTAATATCAATCCTGGCAGCATTTTTCCGCCCGAAGCTTACATTGAAGGGCTGAAAAAGTGGCGCGATTTTGCAATCAGTAACGGCATTACTGCCGATCGCACTCGACTTGATAGCGCCATCCCCCTGGCAGAGCTAATCATGCAAAAAGAGCAGGTTGCACGTGATCGAGCATCTGGCTTTTTAGATCTAGGAAGCAATACCTGTAGCGTTACTGGTAATTTAGCAAGACTTTGTCCATCCGAAACCAAGTATCCAATTCTTGCCTCTATTTTTCCAGGTGATTATAACGGCGACGGAGCGCTGAATCCAAGTGACGGACATTCTGAAATAGCGGACATACAACGGGTTCGAGGACGTTTAGAATCCTCCGAGCTTAACGCCATTTCCGGCATAAATGGTGCTTCCTCTTACGAGTATGTGGATGTGGATACACTAGCATCGCAAATTGCACGGCTCGTAGTTCCCAAGCCAATAAGCGGAAGCGGGTGGGCACTTAGTCCGCAACTGAGTGCGAATGGAACTGGTGCCTACACCAGCAGCAACCGCGAAGTGTTGATTAAAGAGTGTGTAGATTCTATCTGCCTCAGAAATTCTAGCGCAGGCAATCTATATCGCGTTTTGCTCAAAGACTCTAGCCTATTTGATGGTCGAGAAATGATGAGTGTCAGAGTTCTAGACTTAGACCTAGACCTGATGCGTAAGACAAGCGTTGGCTCAGGAGACTTCTGGCTCCCTCGCTTAGGACTCATCTACGCATTTCGAGAGGATGCAGTAGCCGAAAACATGATTGTTAGACCTCTCTCGGCAGCTTGGACGGGTTGTAACAACAATGCTGCATACCAGGACGCTACAAGTGGTTGCCATATGCAAGGGGTTGGAGATATTTCCGCCTTACTAGGAAAAGACCCTCCTGTTAGTGAACCATTTAGGATCAGCCCCAAACCCGTAGATTACTACCCTGATCCAGACCGTCGCCCTCATGGATTTCGTTTTCGTAATGGACCCTCTCTAGGGCGTAACGGAGATGAAGGGCGAGGTTTGTCTTTCATCACTGATAACACGGTTTACATCCAGGGCAATTTTAACCTACACCGAGCCAGTGAAACAGCCACTCAACCTCTGGAAGAATTTCTTGATCTTCTGGCACTAGACTTCGGAAACTTCTATAACCGCAACAGGTTAAACGTCAACTTTGCAAGAAGTTTAACGGATGCTTGGAGGCCTACTGAGATTCTGGCAGATACAGTCACTATTCTTTCTGATAACTTCTGCGATGGCAGCATTGAGGACGGTATCCTCTCAGCTCGTTTACCAAATCCGAACCTTGACAATTTGATTAGAGATGTGAGGCCTAGTACGAGGACTGACGATTACACAAGGTCGTATGGTTGTTACATTGATGGTGGTACTACCCCCGCCATAAACCCCCGAACCTCGTACCTCAATCAAAACCGTCCTAATCCAAGTCAGGATATTACACCGAGGAACTATTACAGAACTGCTAGTTCTCCAAATGCGATGACGCTGCCCCCACAACGCTGGTTACGCGAAAATCCTTATGATTTAGGCTCTCCTATCGCAATTTCTAGAAATGGTAATCCTATGACTGTAGGTGGCGACATTACTGGAGTCGAATATGGAACAAACACTGGACAAGGTTATTACACTTTCGGTGATGCTAAGCCTCTGATCTCAGCTAGAGATGGAACGCGCGTCAACTCAATTATTGTGAGCGGCATTTTACCATCTCGTCCAGGGCAAGGGTACGGTGGAATGCACAACTTCCCTAGACTTCTAGAAGATTGGGCTCCCCAACGCCGCAACCCGCGTTCTTTGTTCATTTCTGGTGCTTTTCTTCAACTTAACTTCAGTAGCTATGCTACTGGTCCGTATGATCAAGACGCTTTTGAGGTTAGAACTTCCCCTAATCCAGCAGTTGAAAGTATTGCATACTACTATCCTCCAGCACGACGATGGGGTTACGATGTTGGCTTGCAGTATGCCCCAGCCGGCCCAGTAGCGAGGCGTTTTGTCACTGCTACAGCAGTTCGGAGCGAGTTTTACAATGAACCACCCGCAAATGACCCTTACATTGCCAATCTATGCAACGTCATAGATGAGGACAGATGCCCTGAATAATCTTTGGGATTATAGCTTTACGAGGAATTTCTTCATGCCAGTCATCTCTTTGTTACAGCAACAATTGAAATCCCTAGACAGAGCATTTCTTTCTAGATGGCAGGGCAGCAATCTGTCCAAGAGTGGTTCCTCGGAGCAAGGTGTAACTCTCCTGGAATGCCTGGTGGCGATTTCAGTTATTGCCCTGCTGGGGGCTATGATTACGCCACCTCTGTTTGTTGCTGCTGCTACACGAGTTCAAAATCGGCGGGCAGAGCAGGCATTTCAACTGGCTCAAGCGGAAGTCGATCGCATTCGGGCGATGGTAGAACGAGGGCAACATCGGGTTGACGACTTACCTGCTGTAGTGAATAGTCTTCGTGCAGATGTTGCACGTCCACCTGCCAGCGCCTCAGGACTCCTCAAATCCATTGATGATACTTGCAACACTTATGAGGGTGAGCAAATTCCAGCAATTCAAGCTTTGCCCATTGATATTACTGGAGATTGTGAACCTGAGTTTTTGATGCAGGTTTACCGAACTAGTGCCCCCAATGAGGCTGCTGATTCAGCAGGACAACCTACCTATCGCCCCCTTAATTTCGATGTTGGTGTCCGAGTCTACTCTGTCCGCGCTGAAGATAATTTGGGCAGTCTTAGCGCTGAACCTGCAAGTTTACAATTCACTACGGGTGAAGGCAACCAGCGCGAACGTCCTTTGGCAGTAATAAGTTCCGATTTTAAGTGGAGCGATCAAAGTGGGGCGCTCTGTAACTATCAAGTCAATGGTGGTCGAGCCTGTAACTGATTTTTAGTAGTTAAGAAAGATCATTTGAGTCTACTTCTAACCTGGATAAAAGCATCATGAGGATGTCGCTTAAATCTCAATTAAATCGCCTCTTTCAGCGTAGACAAAAGTTTAGTAGAGCTGGTGGGTTTACACTTATCGAACTGCTAGTCGTTGTTTTTATCGCAGGGGGCATCCTTTCTGGTTTGTTGTACCTGGTGGTGGAGTTACTTGGCGTTGACCAACGGGAAGCTTCCCGTACTGAAACCCAGCGAGAGATGCAGTTAGCGATGGACTACATTGCTACTGAGTTGCGAGAGGCAGTTTATGTTTACAACGATTGTTATCTACCGCAGGGGAGTCGTAGTGATCCTGATGGAGATCCAGATAATCCAGATGATGATTACTGTCCGGGTTTGATTAACTTTTTACCAGATGATCTAGCCAGCGCAGAGAATATTCCAGTTGTTGCATTTTGGAAACAACAGCCTCTTCCTACAGTTCTCAAACAACGTTGTGATTCTGCAACTCCACCTGCTGATATTCCCTGCCGCACTGCATCCTCCTATGCGTTGGTTGTTTATTCCATCAATACAGATCCTGATGGTCCTTGGGATGGCAAGGCACGTATCACCCGCTATGCTCTAACTCAATTTCAAAGCGATGGTGATCCGACTCCTGGGTATGCTCCTCCAGAGGAAGGGGTAAATGTCCGATTTGATCGTTGGCCTGTAGGAATTGCTGGCACCGATCGCCGAACAGGGACTCCTCAAGATACATCGGCTGTACTGGTAGACTTTTTAGATGATGACACGGGTGCTGCTTTCAGCGCTGATGATCAAACGGCGGATTTAGCTCGTTGCCCAACGGGTTACACGATGACACCTAGCGAGGAAGTTCTTAACTCAATTGACGCTCCAGACATTAGAAGCTTCTATGCTTGCGTGGATCAGGGGCAAGGTAACACAAATAGGGACGTAATTCTTTACATTCGAGGAAATGCACAAGGTAGACCAGGAATTGCAGGAGAAGCTTCTTTCCTGCCGACCCTAGAAACCAGGGTTTTAAGTCGAGGTGTACTCGGTAGAACGCCCCAATTTTAAGCTTTAAGTTTGCTGCTGTTTCAGTCGTTCAGTTTTTGAGCCACAAAAGAATGAAGAAGCTACTCTCTAAGCAAACAGTGCTGTCTAGAAAAGCCGCTACCAGGAAGGACACAGGTTTTACCCTGATAGAACTTCTGATTGTCGTAGTTCTAATCAGCGTTCTGGCAGCGATCGCTGCTCCTGGTTGGGTAACTTTCCTAAACCGACAAAGAGCAAATGCAGCTAGGGACGAAGTTCTTCAAGCTATACGAGTAGCTCAAGCACAAGCCAAACGTACACGGCAAGAAGTATCAGTAGAATTTAATGATGATGTAAACCCGCCAACCCTAACTGTGAGAAATGTTGCTGAGGTTGTAGGTGAGGGTAACGAAGGCCTAGTTGCTCTGAGGGCAGTGGATGGCGCTGGTGCCGACTTAGACTTACTTACTTTTGGTTCTGGTGGAAATATAGATATTGACTCTATTACAGGGTTAGACCCCACTGATCCAGCGAGACCTATTGCAAGGATTACCGTTTCCACTCCTGCTCAAGGCGCTGGAAGTGATAACCCTACACAACGCTGTGTCATCGTTCAAACTCTCCTGGGAGCAACACGCTTAGGATCTGATGACGAGTGCGAGTAACTTTTAAGGATTATAAAATCTCTTCAAACGAAGGGGGAAGCTCCAACTTAAATATGAGCTTTCCCCAATCGTTTAAGGCTTATGCCTTCTTTGTAAACTGCACAGAATAGGGGGCTTCAGCCCCTTGTCTCACCAGGGTTTGTTCTGTACAAGCTCAAATTGAATTGATATTACTTATTTTTCTTTTGCTGTTACTTTTAGGTCAACCCATTCTGATAAAGGATCGCCATCAAAGGGTTGAACTCCGGTTTCAGGGTAATGGTCGTCTCTGGGACTAAAAATTCGCGAAACCCCTTCAGAAACGTAATGGATTGCATTAACCACTAAGTCAAAAGCTTTCATAGAATTGCCCTCAATGTGTGTCATTGATGTAAATCGATAGGCGACATCAATGTATGACTACAGAGTGACCACTCGCACAGAAGCCTGATTTTAACAGGTACAAGTTCTGTGTCTTAACTGCGATGGGAAGTATATCTGAGATTATGTATGAATGGACTGGTGGGTGAACCGATAACCTGAGTGGCACTAACCTCGCTTACACTGATCTCGATGCCTTAATCGTAGAAGATTTGCCTGAGAGAAAATCAAAACTGCTGCGGAATCTTGATAAAAGATATAACGTTCTTTACATTCACAGAAGTGGCTTGCTTGTAGAGCAAGAAGCCTCAACAACGAGTTCAAGTCCTTTACTCGTTGCCAAACTGGAGTTTGGCAATGCAAGTGAGGAAGCTCCAACTTCTCCTTCCGTTGGCATGGGAAGCGAGAGCTTCTAGGATATGTTACCAAGCGGGAGCTTGGTACCGAGGCTGAGTATAAATCCATGCGATGCGTTACGGCTAACGCCTGACACATCTTACAATTACAGCTAATCTTTAACTGGGAAGGGAGTAAGGTGGAGTTATGGCGCTTGTTTGACCAGACTGCGAACCAGGTCTGCTAGACGCTCGGCACTGTCTGCGATCGCCAACTCTCCTGCCGCTACTGCCATTTGCTCAAGCTGATCGGGCGATCGCAGCAAATTTAGTACCTTATTTTGCAGTTTTTCGACCGACAGATCAGCCTGACGGCAAACCTGAGATGCCCCCGCCGCCGCAAAAATAGCAGCATTGTAAGACTGATGATCTTCCGCTGCGTAGGGATAGGGAATCAGGATGGAGGGGGTTTGGGTAATTGCCAGTTCCGTCAAGGTGCCTGCACCCGCTCGACTAATTGCTAAATTTGCCCGTTGCAGCAAACTCGCCATATCATCGTAAAACGGCAGTTGCAGGTATTGATCATGGCTTAGGCTTTGGGCTTCGGGGTCATTTTCCCCAGTCAAATGCACAATCCAGGCTCCTGCTGCAAACCATTCTGGGGCACACTGGCGCACCAGTCGATTCACCGCAACAGCGCCCTGACTGCCGCCAACCACCACGATTAGCGGTACGTTGTCTGGAATGGATAAACCTGCTGGGGAAGCATGATCTAATGCGGCTCGAAACTTAGAGCGAACTGGCGTACCCACACAAACGGTTTGAGCGCGAGGCAGATAGGGCTGTGCCGCTTCAAACCCCAGCGCCACTCGACTGCACCAGGGACTCAGCCAGCGAGTCACCTTTCCCGGTAGGGCATTAGACTCGTGCAGAATCGTGGGTAAACCCAGCGTTCGAGCCGCGACGATTGCAGGTCCGGCAATGTAGCCTCCTGTCGTCAGTACTCCATGAAACTCTCCCTGTTTGAGAAGCTGGCGCACTTGGAGAATCGAACGGGTTAAGCGCCCAAAGATTCGCAGGGTTCCTAGCCCAAACCGTTGCTGAAAGCCTTCAACGGCGATCGCATGAAGCGGATACTGCTTGGGAACCAGTTGCGTCTCTAGGCGATCGGGTACGCCTAACCACTCAATCTCGTAGTCGGGCAACTGTTCTGCTGTGGCGATCGCCGGAAACAGATGCCCCCCCGTGCCACTTGCCGCGATTAGTAGTCGGATTGGCTTTGTCACGATTCTACTTTCCCCCAGCGATTCTCCAGCTAAATTTTCGCTCACTCGACCCATTTCACTCAAATTCAGGTTAAAACTTCTGAAGTGGCCGTTTGCGAAGGCTGCTTTCTCAAATTAACTATCCAAACCTATCATCTATGCCTCACGCTTCCACCAAACGCTCCACTTTTGCCAAGTCTCAGCCGATTCTGTCTAAATTGTGCTGGATTCGAGCGGCCCGGTGGCTGGTGCCGCCTGTTGCTTTGGGCTTGGCGATCGCCTGGGGAGGAGACATTAGCGCCCGTGCTGAAAGCCCAGCGACCGCGCCACCAGAACTGCAAGAAACTCTGACCCAAATTGACGCTGCCGCCAGTCAGGGCGACCTGGAAGCCGTGATGCAGTTTTACAGCCCAGAATTTGCTCACGCCGACGGGTTGACCTACGAAACGATGCAGCAGGCTCTCACTGCCTTCTGGGAACGCTACCCCGACCTTACCTATGAAACGACCTTAACCTCGTGGGAGTCCGAAGGCGATGCAATCGTAGCGGAAACCGTCACCAACATTACAGGTACGCAGCAAGCAGGAGGCAGAACATTCACGCTCGATGCAACCATTTCGTCACGTCAGCGCTTTGTGGAGCAGCAGATGGTTAGCCAGGAAATTCTGACTGAGCGCAGTCAGGTTACTTCTGGGGAGAACCCACCCACCGTGACGGTGAATCTGCCGGAACAGGTGACGACCGGGCAAGAGTACCCGTTTGATGCAATTGTGACAGAACCGTTGGGCGATCGCGTTTTATTAGGAACTGCCCTGGAAGAGCCAGTCGGTCCAGACGGCTACCTCACCCCCGCAACGCTCGATCTGACCCTTTTGCCTGCCGGAGGACTCTTCAAAGTAGGGCAGGCTCCAGCGACTCCTGAAAGCCGCTGGATTTCAGCCATTATCATCCGCGAAGACGGAATTACCGAAGTCACCCAACGCCTGCGAGTGGTAGGGCAGTAGGCGTATGGCTTCTATTCAAAATCAAACTGTTCTGATTACGGGTGCCAGCAGTGGAATTGGAGCCGCCTGTGCTAGAGCCTTTGCAGCAGCAGGGGCAAAGCTGATTTTGGCAGCACGGCGGCTAGACCGCCTGGAGAACCTAGCGGCTGATCTGACAGCAAAGTATGCGGCTCAGGTGCATCTGGCGCAGATGGATGTGGGCGATCGCACCCAGGTTGAATCGACCCTCAACGCCCTCCCTGACTCTTGGCGCACGGTTGACATTCTAATTAACAACGCAGGCTTGAGCCGAGGACTGGACAAACTGCACGAAGGCAGTATTCAAGACTGGGAGGAAATGATCGACACCAATATGAAAGGCTTGCTCTACGTTACCCGTTCACTTGTGCCTGGAATGGTTGAGCGAGGACAGGGACACGTGATCAACATTGGCTCTATCGCAGGACACCAGACTTATCCTAACGGCAATGTATATTGCGCCACAAAAGCAGCCGTCAGAGTGCTGTCCGAAGGGTTGAAGATGGATTTGCTAGGCACTCCCGTTCGGGTCAGCGCGGTCGATCCGGGTATGGTCGAAACCGAATTTAGTGAAGTGCGTTTTCGTGGCGACACAGAACGAGCTAGCAAAGTCTATCAGGGATTGACCCCCCTTACGCCCGACGATGTAGCAGACACGATTCTGTTTTGTGCGACTCGTCCTGCCCACGTTAACATCAGCGAAGTCTTGTTGGTGCCAACGGAGCAAGCCAGCGCCACCCTAATTTACCGTCAGCAGCAGCGCTAAGCGTACTTAAATTTCAAAATCTTAAGCCAACGCCACCTTGCAGCGAAGCCGCCGTGCCGCCACCGTCGCGATAGGCATCGAAGGCAATAATGGCATTGCCAAAGATTACCAGATCACTGTAGGGCAAGCTGTAGTCCACCCCCGGCTGAATCACAAAGCTAGTCTGATTTCCGAGTGGAGAAGCGTTTCCTTCGCCACCATCTTGCAGCACCACGCCAGCCCCAATGTAGGCATCCGTTTGCCAGTTCAGCGGAATATCATAGGAAACCGTTGGTACTAGCGCTGGGGTATCTCCAAAAACTAGTGCCTGTGCCCGGAGTGAAATGGGCAGTTCGAGTAGGCGATAGCGCACGGCAATGACAGCGGCGTTGCTGCTGCCTGAGTCGTCGCCTGAGCTTAGCCCAAAGGACGGCCCAACCCCAACATAGCTTCCGTAAGCGGCTTGGGCTGAAGCGGCTGATGAGGTAATTGGAATTATGCCAACGGCACCGATCAACCCGCTGATTAGACTGTTGAGTGCGATCGCCCCAAAGCGATTTGTCCAATTCTTGTTGCTAAGATTCTTGTTGCTAAGAAACCGCATTTCAAACTCCTCACTAGCTACAGAATTTACTTTTGTAAGACAACCCACCGACGCAATCAGCACTAACAGGTCAATCAGTAGAACATAGCCCAATTAGGAGTCAAAAGTCTACAAAATTTGTTTGATTCACTGAATTTCCGGCTCGATTGATGACTGTCACCGAGTTGGCTGCTGCTGAAACACAGCGATCGCCTCATCACCGTTTGCAAAGTCAGTGCCTCAAACGATCCGGGCTTTCCGCCACCGCCAGGAGTTGAGCCAGAATCCGTTGGGTTTTCGGATTTGGTCATCGATCCGGGCGGTACTTTGCGTCGCAGCCTGCTGGTAGTCGTGCCGCCGCTGCCAGAGAGTGGAGTTCCCTTCGTGTCTCACCTGTGCAGCCAGCCAACCACTTTAGACAATTAGCCCAACACCCTGCTGTCGTTTGGCTTTCAGCTAGCGCTAATCTATTTAGCAGAGGAAGGGATTCAGCCTGAACTAACCGAAGCAGATGAACTCAAGCTGGGTTCGACCCTGCTTCCTCGACTTCAGCCCACCACCGGAGGCTACCAGAATGCAGACGCTAGTGGCTACCAGATCATGCTCGACTATCGCTCGGCTAATCGGGTGGCTCCACAGGTCAGCCTGACCGATGTGCTGGCAGACCGGGTGAAGCCAGAACTGATTCGCGATCGCATTGTTCTGATTGGCTACACTACGCCCCAAGCTAAAGATGAGTTTTACACGCCCTACAGCGCGGGAGCAACAGACAGCCAAAAAATGCCAGGAGTGGTCGTTCATGCCCAATCGGTCAGCCAAATTCTCAGTGCAGTGCTGGAGGATCGTCCGCTGCTGTGGTCCTGGTCAAATGCTCAGGAAGAAATTTGGATTTTTGGCTGGGCCCTCGTTGGTGGCGTTGTGGACTGGTACGTTCGTCACCCGCTAAAGTTGGGAGGGGCGATCGCCATTTCTGATGCTCTAGTCATCATCCTGCGTCCCGATCGCCAAGACTTTCAGGGCACCGCCGTAACGCTGCAAGTCGCCCGTAAGCTAAATACTTCAGAAATGTCTCTAGTCGTTAACAAAGTATCGCCTTCCTATGATTTTAAGCTGGTTCAGGAGCAGATTGAGCAAAAGTTTCAGGTTCCCATATCCGGCATTTTCCCGCTAACCGAAGACATGGTACAGCTTGCCAGTGATGGCATCTTTTGCCTGGAATATATAGACCACCCTTACACTCGTGAGGTTTATAAGGTAGCTGAGTATGTGAGGGGAAGGATGAGGGATGAGAGATGAGGAGTGAGGGATAAGGGATGAGGGATGAGGAAATGTAGGTTGGGTGAAGCAAAGCGCAACTCAACAGCAGCAGGGCTTTTAGCTTGCAGTCGTCACCATAATTGCAGCCGTCACCATAGAGGTTGAGAATAGCGCCTGAAACACTCCCATCGAACGACAAGCCTTTTGTCCTGTGGCGTTTCACCTGTAGCAGTGAGAGATTTTAACTCTATCTATAACCCAGAAGATAAGTAGATAAATATGAACAACCAAGACGATGATCTAACGACGTTGATACCGCAATATAAGTCGGTTGCATCGCCTCTCCAGGCGTTTCTCAGCGATTTACATCTTAAGTACAAACTTTTACAGGAAGGTACTGTTGCCGATTACATTCCAGAATTAGCGAAAGCAAGCCCTGACTGGTTTAGCATTTGTGTGGTTACGGTTGATGGTCAAACCTACAGGGTAGGCGACTATGAGCAGCTTTTTACAATTCAGTCCACTTCAAAGCCGTTTGTACATGGGTTAACGCTGGAAGATCATGGGCGTGACTATGTTTTAACGAAAGTTGGAGTAGAGCCAACGGGTGATGCGTTCAATGCCATTATTTTAGACGAGGCATCTAAGCGTCCCTACAACCCAATGGTGAATGCAGGGCGATCGCCACTGCTGGTTTAGTCAAGGGCGCAGACCCGACCGAACGCCTGAATCGATTGCTAGATATGTTTCGGCGCTACTGTGGTCGAGAGGTCTTTGTCGATATGTCGGTGTTTACCTCTGAGCGAGCGACGGGGCATCGTAACCGAGCGATCGCCCATCTGATGCTTAACTTCGGCATGATAGACGACCAGATTGACGAAACGCTCGACTTGTACTTCAAGCAATGTTCAATCATGGTCAATTGCAGCGACATTGCAGTAATGGCTGCAACGCTGGCAAATTGCGGACTTAACCCGCTCACAGGCGAACGGGCAATCAGCGCTCAATACATCAAAGACGTACTCAGCGTGATGTATACCTGCGGGATGTATAACTATTCTGGTGAGTGGGCTTACCGCATCGGTTTACCTGCTAAAAGCGGCGTAGGAGGCGGCATTGTCGCTGTCGTTCCTGGCAAAATGGGAATCGGAGTTTTCTCCCCGCTGCTAGATTCGCGGGGAAATAGCATTCGAGGTGTCAAGGTTTGCGAAGACCTCTCCTTGCACTATGGTCTACATTCCTTTGAACTACAGGTAGGTAACTCGAAACTCACTGAAGCTCTTTCTCGCCCTAACTCCAAACCTTAAAAATGCTGCTGTTTGACGGCTTGAATTCCCAGAAAGATCAGGTTTGGAGAAACTTTGATACGGGTAGCCAGATCTGGGAATTGCAGTTGAAGGTGAGAAAAAAATAGAGTGCTGTCGCCACCTGTGAGGGCGATCGCACTTTCAGGAAATTTCTTCAGCCAATCTTCGGCAAATCCCGTATCCCCGCTAGGACAGTATATAGGATTCCACTGTAAATCGCGTCTGCTGTACTGGTTGCCCAACGGGTG
>JAAUTN010000092.1 GCA_012031415.1 Leptolyngbyaceae cyanobacterium SM1_4_3
CTCGTACCCCACTCTGATGCTGATCTATGCCTTGACCGCTCCTGGACATACCGTAGACGAAGTTGCGGCTGCTATGGATGCTGAGCTAGAGCGCCTGAAAGCTGAACCCATATCTGCGATAGAACTGGATCGCGTCAAAACTCAGGCACGAGCCGGACTTTTGCGAGTGCTTGCTTCTAATCAGGGCATGGCTAGCCTGCTGCCCGAATATGAGGCAAAAACAGGGGATTGGCGCAACTTGTTTAGTGAACTGGAGGCGATCGCCGCTGTCACCGCTGAGGACGTACAGCGAGTTGCCCAGGAAACGTTCCAGCCGCAAAACCTCACCATCGGCAAGCTGCTCACGCAAGCCCAGCCTTAACGAACCTACCGTTTACACCCCATCTTCTAATTGACTTCAGCCTCCCCTCCCTTACCCCTCATCTCAGGAGCCTCCTTCATGCAATGGTTTCATCAACTCCAGCGCAGCCAGCATCGCAAAAAGCTAATTCGCTACAGCTTCATTGCGTTGGCTACCATCGCCATGATTCTGCTCGGTCTGGGTCGAATGCCCGCGCTGGCGCAAACAGCCCGTCACTACAGCGAACTAGAGTTTGAGCCGCTTCCTGAAATTCAACTGCCCGACTACTCCCGGTTTGAGCTAGACAACGGCATTGTCGTGTATTTACTGGAAGACCACGAACTGCCTCTGGTTGGCGGCACCGCTATGTTTCATACAGGCGAACGGCTTGAGCCAAACGACAAAGTTGGGCTAGCCAGCATCACAGGTTCCGTCATGCGGAGTGGCGGCACCGTGCAACATCCGCCTGATGAACTCAACCTGTTGCTAGAGCAGCGGGCCGCCTCCGTCGAGACGGGAATTGACGCAACCACAGGCACCGCTAGTTTCAGTGCCCTCACCGAAGACCTAACGGAGGTATTTGGGCTATTTGCCGAGGTGATTCGCCAACCCGCCTTTCCTCAAGACCGGGTTGACTTGCTCAAAAGCCAGATTCGCGGTGGAATTGCCCGTCGCAACGATGACCCTGATGAGGTGGCTGGGCGTGAATTTCAAAAGCTGGTCTATGGCACACAAAGCCCCTATGCCCGCACCGTAGAATATGCCACGCTCGACAATATTTCTCGTGACGACATTCTTGGCTTTTATCAGCAGTATTTTCACCCCAACAATATGATTCTAGGGATTGTGGGTGATTTTGAGAGTGAGGAAATGCGATCGCTGATTGAAGCAGCGTTTAGCGACTGGCAGCCTAACCCTAATCTTGAAGCCCAGTTGGAACTACCTGAAGTCGCTCAGGCGCAGACAGGTATTTTTCTGGTCGATCAGCCACAACTGACCCAGAGCTATATTCAAATTGGCCATTTAGGCGGACAGTTAAACAACCCTGACCACGCTGCCCTGACCGTTGTTAATGAGGTGCTAAACGGGTTTGGCGGCAGGTTAACCAATGAAGTGCGATCGCGCCAGGGGCTAGCCTATGTTGTCTATGCTTACTGGAATCCTCGATTTGACTTCCCCGGTACTTTTATCGGCGGCGGACAAACCCGAACTGACGCGACCGTACCCTTCATCCAATCGGTGCTAGCAGAAATTGAACGCATTCGCACAGCCCCCATCAGCGAAGCAGAACTAACCCGCGCCAAAGATTCTGTGCTGAATGCCTTCATCTTTAACTTCCAAGATCCGGGGCAGATTCTAGCGCGGCTGATGCGCTACGAATATTATGACTACCCGGCTGATTTCATCTTTCAATATCAGCGTCAGGTTGAGGAAACTACCATTGAAGATGTTCAGCAGGCTGCTCAGGAACACTTGAAGCCAGAAAACATTGTCACGCTGGTAGTTGGTAATGCGGCTGCCATTCAACCTCCCCTCAATAGCTTGGGATCTAATGTCGAAGTCACTCAGATTGACATTACTATTCCAGAGCCGCAGGGGTGAGGGGGATGAGGGATGAGGGATGAGGGGTGAGGGTGGGTTAGGTGAAGCTTGTCGTACCGCTACCCCTTTGACCCTTTGCCTTTCCTTTAGTTGTTTCGCAAGTTTTGGTGACGGTAGAAAGTGTAGGTGTCAAATAAAATCCCAACCAGGCTGCAAACCAGTCCGATTACCAGCAGTCCGTTAACGGAACTGCCGCTGCCAAACACTGACAGGAAGTGGGTAATCTGCTCTAGTCCAGTCCGACTGATGGGGCTAAATAGCGGAACATAGCCCAGTCCGGAGAGGCACACCAAGATTCCTACAACGAATAGGGTAGGAGCAATAAAGCTAAAGATTCCTGTAATCAGAATTGAACGCAGAAAGCTTGGCAAAGTACTCATAGAGAGCTGATGCTCTAGTGGGTCAAGGGGGGAATAGGCTGAAGCGGCATGGATGAGGGCTATGCCTGCCAGTTTCTACGATAGGGGCGATCGCCCTTATCCAGATGAGATGTCAGAAATCTTAAATCTTTATTAAAAAGCTTGTTGAAGATCTGTGAATTCAACTCATAATCCGAACGATATTCTCACTCCAGAAAGTGCGTTAAAGGAATTTGCTGCATTCTGAGAACTAGAGACAGGCAGTGTATGCGCTACCCAAGATGCAGTGGCAACAATCCGCTATTGTTTACATTGAGGAGCATCTTGGGTCAGCCCATTGCTTATCTGCGTTAACCACGTTTACTTAGACCTTTACCAAAGTTTAGGGGTACAACACCATTGAGTGATGCTCAGAGTTCTGCATTGGGGCTATGGAGTCAGCGATTGTTTGCCGCTACGCTGCTAGGGGGACAGGTGATCGTCCACCTGATAGCGGGCAAAATTCATCGCCGCAATACCCTTGAGCAAATGGCCGCGGTTGGACCAGAGTCGCTGCTGATTGCCCTATTGACAGCAGCTTTTGTAGGCATGGTGTTTACCATTCAAGTTGCCAGAGAATTTATCAACCTGGGTGCAGGCACCGCCGTTGGCGGCGTTTTGGCCCTTTCTCTAGCGCGAGAACTGGCTCCCGTGCTGACCGCAGTCGTTTTAGCAGGGCGAGTTGGCTCTGCTTTTGCCGCTGAAATCGGCACAATGCAGGTGACGGAGCAAATTGACGCACTGCAAATGCTCAAAACCGACCCAATTGACTATCTGGTTATTCCTAGAGTGATTGCCTGCTGCCTGATGCTGCCGATTCTTACTATCCTGGCGTTTATCACGGGGATGACGGGCGGACTGTTGATTGCCGAATCGCTTTACGACATTTCCTCGACAGTTTTTCTGAACTCAGCCCGAAACTTTCTCAACATTTGGGATCTGATTAGCGCCATGATTAAGGCCTTTGTATTTGGCGGGCTGATTGCGGTGATCGGTTCAAGCTGGGGGCTGACCACCACCGGAGGGGCAAAAGGAGTGGGGCAATCAACGACAACAGCCGTTGTGACTGCACTTCTAGCCATTTTTATTTTCAATTTCTTTCTCTCCTGGCTGATGTTCCAGGGCACGGGTAGCGCTGTTTTGGGTGGCTTTTAGCCCATTGCCTTCCGCCTCAGTTGAAGCACCAGCAGCATCACCCTTTAGAATGGAGATGACTGGAACTACGCTGTAACTGAAGGGATTCGCGCTTGTGACTGTCACGCCCTCTCCAACGACTGAAACAACTGTACTGGCTCCAAGCTATGCGCTGCCGATCGCCCTAATTGCGATCGCACTTCTCTTAACTACGCTGCCGATTGAGCTAGGACAACCCTGGATAAGTGGGGCGATCGCCTCCTGGGGATATTTCTGATGTTTCAAGCCGCCACCCTGCGACTCCAGTTCACCCCCACCGCCCTAGACATCACTCGTGGAGATACGCTAATTCGCCGCTTTCCCTACGTCGATTGGCAAAACTGGCGCATCTTTTGGAACGGCATCCCGATTTTGCTCTATTTCAAAGAGGTCAAAAGCATTCACTTTTTACCGATTCTCTTTGATCCTAAAATGCTAAAGCAATGTTTGGAGCAGCACTGCCCCATTTCCAATGCCTGAGCGCAACGGCTATTGGAACGAGAACCTTTCCCCGTCGCTCCTAAAGCTCAAAATCTAGAATTCAAACCTCAAAACTACTGTCCCTCTTGCCCATGAACTCCAACGATTCGCCCAGCCGTGACTTTATTGCAAAACCCTTAGATGACCTCGTTGCCCAGGAACAAGCCATTGAAGCAGCGGCGGGTGGCGATGAGATCATTGCCGAAGAAATGTCCCATGAGGCGTTTGGTGATGAAGTGACTGTCATCACCCAGCGAGTCGCAGATCTGCGGCGACAGGAAAAAGCCCTACAAAAAGAAATTGCCGCCCTGCAAGCTTCCTATGACCGGATGTTGCGAGAGCAGATGGCAGATATGCAAATGGCGATGGGGCGTTTGGTTAAAGAAGGGCTAAGTGAACTGGAGCAGCGCAAGAAGACTCTGCAAATTTCGGTTGAGCAGCTAGAGCGCCGACAAGAAAGAATTCGCACAGAAATGCGGACGACCTTTGCAGGAGCCTCTCAGGATCTGGCGATTCGAGTTCAAGGCTTTAAGGACTACCTGGTGGGCAGTTTGCAAGACTTGGCAACGGCAGCTGAGCAGCTAGAGCTAGTCGCGCCTGCTAGAGAGCCAGAGGTGAGAGAATCTTCCCGCGATTTTCGCGATCGCGACTTTCGAGAGGATGAGTTTGAGGATGACCAGCCGCTCACGCCTCAATTTGCCGAGCAGAATTTTGAAGACCAGGCAAGACAAATTCGCAAAATTCTAGACCAGTACCGGACGATGCCCGACTACTACGGGCCGCCCTGGCAACTGCGGCGCACCTTTGAACCCATTCATGCGGAACGGGTGTCAAACTGGTTTTTTGCTCAAGGTGGACGGGGTGCCCTGCGAACGATGGGGTCGCGATTGCAGAATATTCTGATTGTCTCGGCGGCGATTTCGATCTTGCGGAAACTGTATGGCGATCGCGCCCGTACTCTCATTCTCGCCAACTCTCCCGAACGATTGGGCGAATGGCGCAGGGGCTTGCAGGACTGCCTCGGCATTTCACGAGGTGACTTTGGTGCAGAGCAAGGCATCGTTCTATTTGAAGCCCCGGAACCGTTGGCGCAACGAGCCGATCGCCTGGTTCGCCAAAAGCAACTGCCGCTGATCATCATCGATGAATCTGAGGACATGGTGAACCTGTCGCTGCTGCAATTTCCACTGTGGCTAGCGTTTGCCTCAGACCCAATGAACCCAACTGTGATTTAGGAGAGGCTCATCAAGTTGCAGAGCTTGTAAACGATTCTGGCTCCTACGTTGCCGTCCCATTCTGAATTGCCAACCTCGACGACATCAAAGCCAATAATTTGCCGCCCGCTGTGAACCACTTCTCGGAACAGGCAAAAAGCTTGCTCCAGTTCCAATCCACCGGGGACTGGAGTTCCTGTGCTGGGACAAAGTTTTGGATCTAAACCATCCACGTCAAAGCTGATATAAACCTGCTGAGGAAGTTCTGCGACGATCTGTTTGCATAGCTCTAACCAGGAAACGCCGCCGTACAGCTTTTGCTTTAGCATCGGGTCGTAGTAAGCAGACACTCGACCATCTGACTGTTGAATTAGCTTCACCTCATCGTGAGATAAGTCGCGAATCCCAACCTGCACCAGTTTGGAAAGTTGTGGCAGCTTTAGCGCGTTAAACATGATCGAAGCGTGGGAAAACTCAAACCCTTCATAGGCTTCGCGCAGGTCAGCATGAGCGTCAATGTGCAAAATGCCGAAGTTGGAATGATGGTGGGCGATCGCCCTTAAATTTCCCAACGGCACACTGTGATCGCCACCAATCACTGCAACCTTTTTACCCTGACTGATCGCCGTTTGCGATTGATCAAACAGCCATTGATTAACAGCTTCACACTCCTGATTAATGGTTTGCAGCAGTTCAACCAATTCTGGACTATCCTCAACCTGCCCACCCTGCTCCATGTGCTGAATAATCCGGGTCGCATCCTGCCGCAGTGCATCACTTTTTTGCTGAATTGACTGAGAAATCTCAGCCATAAAAATCCCTTGCTTCCAGCCATCCGGATTATCAAAGTCAAACAAATCCAGTTGGCGAGATGCATCTAGAACGGCCTGCGGCCCAGCAGCAGTACCCGCCCCGTAGGAAACAGTTACTTCCCAGGGAACGCCAAAGACAATGATGCTAGCGGAATCATAATCGAAGGGTAAACCCAGCAAGTTGCCGTTATCAACACCAATACCGCTGGGGTCGTAATTTTGTAGAATTTCTTCTCTAGTAGTCATGAGTAAAGTTACATTTTTCAATTCGTTAAATCTGAGAACTTACCCCATTCTCACTTATCAACCAAATAGTTCGCCTGAATGCCCTACAATAGAACAGAAGTACTATCAATCTGAGTTTTTGACCAGATCTACACCTCAAGTATCCTGATGGCCAGTTCAAGTTCTGAATTAAGTCTACAGATAGGTACTCTGTGGACTCAATTTATGTCTAGAAAACCGCTCCTAGCAGCCGTTCGAGATGCATTGGCACAAGCATCAAATTTATTAGCCGCTCACAGCAACAGTGGCAGAGGTGAAATTAGAAACGCTCAAGAGAAGATAAGCGACGCAAAGACAGAAGTTGAGGAATTTATTGAGAAAAATGGAGATGAAGAATATGAAGACGTACGGTGGTAATTCTGAATTGGCTTTTGCTTAACTTTTCACTCTCAACTTATTTTCAATCTGCTGAATTAATTCTCCGAAATATATACTAATTTCATTGAAAGGCTCATCTGCCAAATTTTTCATTAAGAATTCACTTTGAATCCACTTAAGTGCATCAAGTGTCATGCCGGGATGCTTGAGCCTTTCCCCTAGAAGCTTCTTTGTAGGAATATAGTCTCCAATATAAAAGCTTTTTCTGATCCACATAAGGCAATCGTAAATCTCCTGATAAAGCTGCTTTTGCTGTGGGTTGACAGAGATGTTGAACATAGACAAAAAGTTGCTGAAAGTGGAAGTGTTTGAAGAATTCTGACTGAGAACAAAGTCACCTGAATCTCGAGATAGTTTTTGCAGGAAATCTTTGTTGCCCAGCCAATTTCTAACTTGTTGAATAGCAGAGTAACGCATCCTTAAGCTATCTATCGTATAAGAAAGAAGATTGTCAATATCGTTCAGTATTAATTGATCTGGTGATAAATCAGAGCCGAATTTAGGTTTTGGTAACTGATTCTGAATAAGTACTAAACGTTGATTCAGAATTGTTTCAAGACCCTGAAATAATGCGTCTGTTATCTCATTACTCTCCTGAACCTGATTATTACGTTCGTTAGCTCTTTGACTTTTGACTTCTTGACTGATACAACCATTTATTAACGGTACAAATAGAGCTGAGCATATAGCTATCAAAGAATCAATTGAGCCGAGGTAATCACTAGCTAAAGATTTGTCATGAAAAATCCAATATGAGCTGATAGCAATGCAAACTGCCATCATTAGAACAAGGAAGATGGAGGCAATGCGCCAGATGAAAAATGGCTTTGTATATGTTGATACCATAATATGATGCATCCAAATGAGGTTACCGAGACTTCTTGTATAATAATATTGATGATTATGGAGTAATCAACGTCACTAAGGAAGGTAACTAAGATCACTTTAAATCCAAGTTTGATTAAACAATACTTCTCTTAAATAGGAAGAATACAAACAAACCAGTAGGCGTAATTAAAAGTATTTGATGAGTATTTGATTATATCAAGAATTAGATATTGCTAATTACTCACTTTTGGCGATCGCCCACTCTTCCGGTGTATTGCAGTTAAACAACATTTGCACATTATCTAAAGTGAGTTCTTGGACAGGTTGATGAGCTAACCATTTTTGAAACGATCGCCCCCCACTTTCTACAAACTCTGTTAATTCAGATAAACAGTTACAGCGGTAGAAGCCACAGAGCGGTTCCCACCAGCCTTGTGGATTTTTAGGGAGAAGGGCGATCGCCTCCGAAGATACATTCTCCAGTTTGATTATCCAATTCTGTAAAACTTCAAGCTTTAGGTAGGGTAAGTCGCAGGCTAGCAGCAAAACCCATTCGGTGTTTACGTGCGGCAAAGCTTGAGCAAAACCGACTAATGGTCCGTGTGATTTCACTTCCCCAGGTTGCCAAATTTCTTGAATGAACTGACAGTTTGCTGGAAGAATGTCGCGATATCGTTCTATCCAGGGAGTTACAACATAAACAGGGTCAGCACACTGGCGGGCAATTTGGTAAGTTCTTTGAATTAGTGGAATACCGTCAAGCTCAAGCAAAGCCTTGTCTTGACCCATGCGAGAACTTTGTCCCCCTGCCAGGGCGATCGCCGCTAAACTAACCATCGCTGACCCCCATTACCTGATTGACTGACAAATCTTTTGATATAGGTTGGGTGGAGCAAAGCGAAGCCCAACTCCTGCCTCGATTCTGTTAGGTGCCGCAATGCTTCACCCAACCTACGGGATATCAGTGATTTTAGGAGTTTTGTCAGTCAACCAGCCCCATTACACCTATACAAATCTTCTCAGACTCTCGGTGGGGTGGGCATTTTTTCCGCCCAAGTAAGCAGGCAAGATGCCCGCTACAGTTTCAGGACTTACGCAAGCAGAACGCAAAATCGAGCGATCGCCACGCTAACAAGAGCGCAAGCAGAACGCAAAATCGAGCGATCGCCACGCTAACAAGGGGCTTAAGCCCCTTGTTCCACAGATTCTACAGATATAGCTGTACTCATGCAGTGTTAGGACATTCTTGCACCGCAAAACATCTGTCCTGTGAACAAGGGGCTTAAGCCCCTTGTCTGACCTGTATACATACAGCCATGAGTGCGTAAGTCCTGATTCCCTCAGGTTTGAGCAGAGCCTATCCACATTATTTCAGGATGCCTAACAGACCGATAACTTTTCCAAAAGGAATCAGGCTGACTGATCCCAAAACTTAAGAGAAGATAGAAGGGTAGGTATTTTTTCGCATCGCGGGGAGGAAACCGCTCATGGTCGTACTAACCGATCGCACCCAGCGCAGGCTAACGATGCAAACGGCTGAAATTGCGCCAGAAACGCTGACCATGCGATCGCTTGATTGGGATCGCGATCGCTTTGACATCGAGTTTGGTTTGAAAAACGGCACGACCTACAACTCGTTCTTGATTCAGGGTGAACAGGTTGCCCTGGTAGACACCTCCCACGCAAAGTTTCGACAGCTTTACCTGGATTTGCTTAAAGAAACGATTAATCCAGCCGAGATCAAATATTTAATTATCAGTCACACGGAGCCTGACCACAGCGGCTTGGTGCCTGACATTCTCGCCCTTGCGCCTGACGTGACGGTGGTTGGCTCAAAGGTGGCGATTCAATTTCTTGAGAACTTGGTGCATCAGACGTTCAAGCAGCGGATTGTGAAGAATGGCGATCGCCTTGACTTGGGCAACGGGCACGAACTGGAGTTTGTGATTGCGCCAAACCTGCACTGGCCCGACACCATCTTTACCTACGACCACAAAACGCAAGTTCTCTTCACCTGCGATGCGTTTGGGATGCACTATTGCGACGATCGCACCTTTGATGAGGATCTATCGGAAATTGAAGACGACTTTCGTTATTACTACGACTGCCTCATGGCTCCCAATTCTCGCTCGGTGCTGTCAGCGCTAAAGCGGATGGATCAGCTTGAAGCCATTGACCTGATTGCAACAGGTCACGGGCCGCTGCTGCAACATAACGTGGCGGAATGGACAGGACGCTATCGCCAGTGGAGCCAAGAGCAGGCAAAGTCTGACAAAACGGTGGCAGTGTTTTACGTGTCCGATTATGGGTATAGCGATCGCCTCTCCCAGTCGATTGCCAAAGGCATCACCAAAGCTGGAGTTGCGGTCGAAATGGTTGATCTGAAATCAGCCGATCCGCAAGAGCTACAGGAAATCGTCAGCCATGCCGCCGGACTGGTGGTTAGTATGCCGCCTGCTTCTGGAGATCTTGCCGCCTCAACCCAGGCTGCACTTAGCACCGTTCTTGCTGCCGCTAAGTCAAAGCAGGCAGTCGGGCTGTTTGAATCCTATGGTGGCGACGATGAACCCGTTGATCCGCTGCTCAATCGCTTCCGGGATTTGGGCTTAGCTGAGGCGTTTCCAGCCATTCGAGTGAAGGATACGCCCAGTGAATCGCTCTATCAGCTTTGCGAAGAGGCGGGAGTTGACCTGGGGCAAGCCCTAACTCGCGATCGCACCGTCCAACAAATCAAATCAATCGACGCAGATCTAGAAAAAGCGCTGGGACGAATCAGTAGCGGTCTTTACATCATCACGGCTCAAAAAGGCGATTTGACGGGTGCCATGTTAGCGTCTTGGGTGATGCAGGCGAGCTTTAAACCGCTGGGCTTCACGATTGCGGTGGCTAAAGATCGGGCGATCGAATCGTTGATGCAAGTGGGCGATCGCTTCGTCCTCAACCTTTTAGAAGAAGGCAACCATAGCGGCTTGATGAAACACTTCCTCAAGCGATTTGCCCCCGGTGCCGATCGCTTTGCTGGAGTCAAAACCTACAGTGCCGAAAACGGTTCTCCTATCCTGGCAGAAGCACTTGCCTACTTAGAGTGCGAAGTCACTAGCCGCATGGAGCAGAGCGACCACTGGATCGTTTACAGCACTGTCAACGCCGGACGAGTTTCCAAAGCCGATGCGCTCACCGCCGTTCACCACCGCAAGCTTGGAAACTACTACTAAGAATTGCGGTGGTGAATACCCCTTCTCCCAGTAGAAGCGCAAATTAAACGATGACAAACCTACTCAAAAAGCTGCGGGGTGGAGCGCTAATGGGCATTGGATATATGCTCTCTCCCCTCTCCTGGTGGAATGACCTATTCTTCAACCTGCCGATCGCCCTGATATTTGGCTACGCAATCAGTTGGCTCAACCCCAACTGGTTCCTGCCAGGAACGATCGTAGGTTACTGGGTTTCAAACGTCTTAGGAATTGTGATGATGCAGTTTGGCGCAGTTGATATGTTTATGGAACAGGAAAATCAGAACCCCAAACGGGACCTACTGATTGGGCTAGGAGGTTCTACCCTTTACACAGTCATCGTTTCAATTCTGGTCTACTTCCACGTCCTGCAACTACCCACCTTCCTAAACAACCTGCATCCATAGCTTAGGGCAAATCCAAGTTGGGGTGAAACAATTCGTTTCACAATTCGCCTTAAATCGTCGCTGTCCTTTAGCCTAGAGAGTAGAATCAGAGCCGAAAGGAGAAAGTTTTGGTTACATCCACTACTTTGAAAACTACCAAATCAGAAGAAATTTTTGCTGCCGCCCAAAAGCTTATGCCCGGAGGGGTCAACTC
The DNA here is from genome assembly GCA_012031415.1 of Leptolyngbyaceae cyanobacterium SM1_4_3. Lineage (GTDB taxonomy): Bacteria > Cyanobacteriota > Cyanobacteriia > Elainellales > Elainellaceae > JAAUTN01. The sequence continues at coordinate 11,344 of JAAUTN010000092.1, forward strand.
TCCAGTGCGGGCCTTTAAGTCAGTTGGCGGGCAGCCAATTGTGTTCGATCGCGTCAAGGGTTCCTATGCCTGGGATGTAGACGGCAACCAATACATCGACTACATCGGAACCTGGGGTCCTGCAATTTGCGGTCATGCCCATCCTGAAGTGCTACAGGCGTTACATGAAGTGCTAGAAAAAGGCACCAGCTTTGGCGCACCCTGCTGTCTAGAAAATGTCCTGGCCGAAATGGTAATTGATGCCGTTCCCAGCATTGAAATGGTGCGATTTGTCAACTCTGGTACAGAAGCTTGCATGGCTGTTCTACGTCTGATGCGAGCTTACACCGGACGTGACAAAGTGATCAAGTTTGAAGGCTGCTATCACGGTCACGCCGATATGTTTTTGGTCAAAGCGGGGTCAGGTGTAGCAACGCTAGGGTTACCTGATTCTCCTGGGGTACCCAAGTCCACCACCGCTAATACACTAACGGCTCCATTTAACGACTTAGAAGCCGTCAAAACTCTATTTACTGAAAATCCTGGCGAAATTTCAGGCGTGATTCTAGAGCCAGTGGTCGGCAATGCAGGCTTTATTCCCCCTGATGCCGGATTCTTGGAGGGGTTGCGAGAACTCACTCAAGAGAACGGCGCACTGCTCGTATTTGATGAAGTGATGACAGGTTTCCGAATTGCCTATGGCGGTGCCCAACAGCGATTTGGCGTTACGCCAGACCTGACGACGCTGGGCAAAATCATCGGCGGTGGGTTGCCCGTCGGTGCCTATGGCGGCAAGCGGGAAATCATGTCAATGGTAGCCCCAGCCGGACCGATGTATCAGGCAGGAACGCTCTCTGGCAATCCGCTAGCCATGACCGCAGGGATCAAGACGCTGCAACTGTTACAGCAACCCGGTAGCTATGAGCAGCTAGACCAGATCACCAAGCGACTCACTAATGGAATGCTGCGAGTTGCCCAGGAAACAGGACACGTTGCCTGTGGCGGTCAGATCAGCGGTATGTTTGGCTTCTTTTTTGCAGAAGGGCCAGTGCATAACTATGAGGACGCTAAAAAATCTGACCTGAACAAATTTGCTCGCTTTCATCGCGGTATGTTGGAGAATGGCGTATACCTGGCTCCGTCTCAGTTTGAAGCAGGATTTATGTCTCTGGCTCACACTGAGGCAGACATCGATCGCACTCTAGATACTGCCCGTAAAGTTCTATCTAATCTGTAGAGAGAACGCTTAGCAGAGATAACACTCAGCCCAGACCTTGAGAAGCGCACTCCTTTGGGGAAGTGCGCTTCTCACAAGTTTTAGACAACGGAGATCAGACAACGAAATCAGAGAAAGAGAGACTAGTCGCCGTTATGTTTTGCAAAGCGATGAAATACCTGGATTGTGCGGTTACATCACCGTCCAGTCTAATCTTTACAATCGTGTCAGCCCCCTGCTGGAATAAAGTTACATAGCTGCGATAGGCAGCGTCTCCCTCAAGGCTGTAAGCCGGATCTCGGAAAACTCGACTTAAGTCAATCCGGTCCTCCCCTATGGTGAAGTCCAGGATAGTATCTCCTCTATCATCGTAGGATCTGTAGACGAATAAATCTCTGCCCTGCTGCCCCAAGAGTTCATCAGGGCCAGTGCCACCAAACATGAAATCGTTCCCGGAACCGCCAATCAAGACATCGCTGCCGTCCCCACCAATCAGCACATCGTTTCCTTCAGCGCCTCTGATGCGGTCATCCCGAACTCCACCGTCAACGCGGTCATTGCCCTCACCGCCACTGATGCGGTCATCCCCCGATCGCCCCCTGATGATATCGTTTCCTTCACTGCCTCTTAACCCATCGTTTCCATTGCCACCGTCAATGACATCATCACCCGTGCCGCCGCTGATGCGATCGATTCCTTCAGCGCCTCTAATCCGGTCATTGCCACTGCCGCCTCTGAGCAGGTCGTTGCCCGCTTCGCCGTTGATGTTATCGTTATCTCCACCACCGTAAATCAGGTCGTCGCCGCTATTGCCTCGCAGCACATCGTTGCCCAGCGTGCCTCGCAGGAAGTCATCTCCGGTTCCCCCTCGCAGGATGTCTCTGCCATCGCCGCCCACAAGGACATCATTGCCGTCGTCGCCAAATAGGAGATCGTCTCCATCGCCTCCATTCAGCTGGTCGTCGCAGCCCAACCCTCGCAGCGTATCATCACCGCCCCCACCAGAAATCGTGTCATTGTCATCGCCGCCTTCCAGCGTGTTGTCGTCATCATCTCCGGTCAGCGTAACTCCTGGACCACAGCCAGGGGAGCCAGGGGGAATCCGATCGGTTGAGTTAAGCGTAACGGTGGCAGGCGTAACGCTGCGTGCCCCGTCATCATCGAGCGCGACGTAGATGAAGCTGGTACCTGTAAAATCTTCATTTGCCTGGAAGTAGAGTTCCCCTACCTGATCAGGTCGAATACCCTGTCCGGCAGCAAGGGCTCTGCCACCTGCGGCTGGGTTGCCCAAAAACAGAACGCCCTGGTCTGCTTCAGGCAATCTGGAGACGCGGTAGAAGGTAATCTCACCATCACTATCGGTGCCAGCCAGACCCCTGACCAATCTCAGCGTGTTTTCAGGCTCGACCTCAAACGTTCTATTGGCAACAACGGGAGGATTGTTGTCTGGATCTGGTCCCCCACCAGGAGCCAAAATTAGGCTGACTGTACCAGGAGATTCACTAACTGCCCCGTCATCATCAGTTGCGTCGAATGTGAAAGTAGCTCCTGAGAATTGATTGGTGGCTCGGAAGAAGAGTTGCCTAATTTGACCAGGAGCAATCCGTTGCCCAACCGTGACCGCTCGACCGCCAGCATTGGGGTCGCCTAAAAACAAGGTACCTTGAGCGCCTGGGGGAATCGTTCTCACGGTGTACGAAGCAATGGTGCCGTCGCGATCCCTTGCAACAACGCTGGTAATAGGAGTTACATCGCCAACGCCAACCTCAATCCTTCGATTAGCGGCAATCGGAGGAAGATTAGGATCAACATCAGAAGTAGTTTCGATCAGAAACGTGCGAATTTCATGGATGTTGGTAGAGTTGCCCGTTGAGCTAGCAAAGCCAAACTTAAAGGTTGCAGGCAGGGGAGAGCCGTTTGCCTCTACTACATTAAAGGAGTCAATTACCAGTTCACCAGGTTCATTGAAATCGTTGTCCCGGTTGAAGTCCATCCGAACATCGATCAAACCGCTCTGATCTAGCTCAATGTTGACCCTGCGTCGTGCATCCTCACGACGGGTGGCACTGGGGTTGTCGATACGCCCAGGTAAAGAAGAATTTCCGGTTAGATACTCATAGTTATTCGCTTGACTACCTCGAATGGCTACCGTATTTCTGCGGCGACCAGGACCGCCCGTGCGCCCTTCTGTGCCCGCAGAAAAATTGCCAAACTCATCAAACCCAATTCCAACGTAGCCTCCAACTAGACCCCTTACATCCAGCGGAACGTTTCTTGGAGCATATCCGAGTGAGCCACCAAACCCACCCGCAACGCTAGGAGACTGTCTGCCATCGATCAGGAAGAAGCTAACTCCGTCTGCACCTGACCCCCCGTAGGAGAACAAGTCGAAGGTGATGGAGAGACCCGCATTTGAGGGAATTACCTGGTTGTAGATGGCGAAAGTTGCCTGGTCGGTTTGGGCATTTGTTAGCCGCAGTGCGCCTTGTCCCGGTGCGTCAATGGGGGTTGCAGTACCCGGAAGCCCACCCTCTGATGGGGCAATGGTTCCCCTGGCAGTTAAGAAGGGGTTATTAGAGGTCGTAACTCCTCTGCCAAATAGCCAGGGACGGCTCACAACATCGGTGCCTGTGAAGTCTTCACGGAAGAGGACTGCCAGGGTAGAGTCGTAGCCTTCCAGGATGGCTTGGTCAAGCTGCAAGGAGGTTTCGATTTGACCAACGGCTGCTTCTAGATCCCAATCGCCGCCCAAAGCTTCATTTCCAGTCAAGTTGGTAGAAGCGGCGACATCGGCATCCGTGAGCGTGGCAAACTGTTGAATGAACTGGTTGCCTGTATCTCCTGCTGCGACATTGCAGCCATAGAGCAGAATGTCAGCCGTTTCGGTCAATGCGCCTGACCAGCTTTGAATTTGAGCGGTGTACTCACTCAGCGTTTCTAAACCTAATTGTGTGGAGCCTAGCTGCAACTGCCCAGAACTGCCATGAGAGAGGATTTGCAAACTTTCCACACCGCTACGACCAGCCAGGGCTGAAGTGATCTGAGCGACACCCTCCTGAGTGGCATCGAGAACAACAACTTCAGTGCCCGGAGGAGCGCTGCTGACCAGGCTCTGGTAGTCATCAACGGTTGAATCAACGAAAACTATGGTGGATGCAGTTGTAGATGTCATGGTAAAAACCTTTGCAAAAAGTCGAACCGGAACGAAGAGCAAGGGACAGCAGACGGGTATACGCTGCTGATGTCCTCAGTGCAATTGGAGCGTCAAAATTTAGCCTGCGATGCAATGTCGCCGAGTCACAAATGATGTATGTATTATTTTATACGTGTAAAAACGTAGATAGGGGCTGCTTGATTGAAACTTCATGACTTTATTACAGTAATTTCCGAGGTGGAAAGTACGAAAATACTCTGAAGCTGATTTTGAAGTCCAGGTGAAAATGTCCTGGATCTGAATTTTCTCTGACTGCAAAATGGGTGTATGGGAGTGCCCATTGATAGCCTTCCTACAGATGGAAGTCGAGATAAGTTCAGCAGAGAAATTGCCCCTCGTTGAGAATCACTGGACTTTGAGCGATCGCTTGATCTTAGGCAAATCAGTTCGAGATGCACCCTTAAACTTAGATTTCGATAGCTTGGAACTCGGCTTACAAACTCCTTAATTCAAACATCGCTACTTTGAGATCTGGAGGATTTCTTTAGAAAACGGAGTAATCACTATACTACGTGTAAGCCCTATTGTGTAAGAGTTTTATGGTTATTTTTTTTGACGTTAATTCAGTAAACTCTACAGCAATCTTATTTAGTTGATAAACGAAATGGTTTGTAAAAGTGCCCTAGTTCAGTCTGTGTAAGTGTTTTCCTGATTCTTAGGAATTGGGCGAGAAAGAACATTCGTCTAAATATTAACCGTTACAGAAGTTGTCTTAGAAAAAATACAGCCTTCCTACTAAGAGTGTTGCTCGAAAGTGATCAGGAACACAAAAAGGTGGCCATTCTAATAGAATCCGTAAAAACAATGAGAATCAGTATGACTACTTGACAGGTTGAAGTGAGCAGCAGTTGAATTTAGAAGCTAGATAAGGCTAAATTTGTATTTATAGTTAGTTAACTTTTATAACCAAACTCTCATAACTGAGAGATACTAGTCCTTAGAACTCAAATTATTAAAGCTCAAATACAGCGAGTGCAAAGGGAGCGAACTCTGCATCTATCCCACGCTACTCACTGTAAGCGATGACTACCCTCAACCGTACTAAAGCAGACCGCTGACTCAGCAAATCTGCTAGCAGATCTGCTGAGTCAGCGTTGTTTGTGGCTAACTGCTGTCTCTGCACCAAAGTTTTAGCTTCGATGATGCCTCTCCTCTGGTTTCCTCTATATCAATGACTACTCTTAATGACTACTCTTATTCCCAAGCCAAAAGCACTCTTACCGGAATTGCCCAAACTTATCCCTCTGAGCGATCGCCTCACTCGTTTTTTAAACCGCCTTCAGCCCTCCCCAGAAGCTCTAATCCTCATTTTGGCGGTCTGTATTGGGGGTGGCGCAGGGCTGGCGATCGTTCTATTTCACTTTCTGATTGACTGGTGCGAGACGCTGGCATTTGAACATCTACTTGGCAGCATCTCCGCTTGGGGACTCTGGACGATCGCCGTGATTCCTGCGCTAGGCGGATTAGTGGTAGGACTGATGACCTGGGGGTTTCGCGACTGGTTAGGACAGAGCTTTTCAGCGCTGCTTAACAGTTCTGGGGCGCAAAAGATTTCACCCTTGCGACCCTGCATCAAAATGTTTGCAGCCGCAGTCTCTCTGGGCACGGGCGCTTCCCTGGGCCCCGAAGGCCCCAGCGTCGAAATTGGCTCCAATATTGGGTTTCTATTCGGTCAACTGTTTCAGGTTTCGAGAGAACGATATCGCCTCTTGCTAGGAGCAGGAGCCGCCGCCGGATTAGCCGCTGGGTTTAATGCACCCATCGCTGGAGTCTTCTTCGCCTTAGAGGTTGTCCTGGGTGCAACCTTTACTACTCCTGCTGTAAGTCTAATTTTGCTCTCGTCTATTGTGCCTGCCCTAATTGCCCGGATTGCTTTTGGCGTTCACCCGGCTTTCGATTTACCCGCATACCAGGTCTTGAGCCATTGGGAATGGATTCTTTATCTGGGGTTGGGGCTGCTGGCAAGCCTGGTGTCGATCGCCTTTTCTCAAGCAATCAAGCTAATTCAAGCAGTCTTTCAAGGCAAAATAGGTGGACTAACCTGGCTAGGAGGTTTGCCCAAACCCATACAGCCTATTTTAGGTGGAGTTTGTATTGGTTTAGTCGCGCTACAGCTACCTCAGGTTCTAGGTATTGGGTATGGAACGCTTCAGGTGATCCTGGAAGGAAAAGAATTTCCGCTGCAATTTTTATGCCTATTGCTATTCGTCAAACTGGTCGCTACCGCAGTTAGTCTAGGCAGCGGTTTTGTCGGAGGAATTTTTGCGCCCGCGATGTTTTTAGGTGCTTGCTTAGGAGCCGTTTATGGGAACGTGTTGGCGATCGCCCTCCCCTCAACTTGGCTAGAAATTGCTCCACCCCCCGCCTATGCAATGGTAGGCATGGCCGCAGTCTTGGCGGGTACTGTGGGAGCGCCACTAACCGCAATTCTTTTATTGTTTGAATTGACTCAGAACTATTTAATTATTCTGCCGCTGATGGCAGCCGTTGGGGTGAGCGTTTGGGGGGTGAATCAGTTTAAGTCAATCCCCTCAATTCAAGGTCTCAACCTTCAGCAAATGGGAATGAATTTAGAAAAACAGGATGAGCTTGAAGTGTTGCAAAAGGTGGCGATCGCCTCCATCCTCGATCGCTCCTATCTAGCACTTCCTGATTCAATGGTGTGGCTGGAGGCAGGACAGAGAATGGTTGAGGCAAAATCTAACACCGCTCTGATATTAGACTCCAAGCAAGAATTAGTAGGAGTTATTTCACTGGTTGATATCAAGCAGAATATTGATCAGACTACTCAGTACCCTACCCACTCAAGCAAATTTCAACGGACTCTGAGAGAGATTTGTACGGCAGATGTTGTCTCTGCCTACGAAGATGAGTCGGTGACTGAAGCGCTTTGTCGCATGGAGGCAAGAGGGTTATTTCTACTGCCCGTTGTGGCGCGTGAAAATCCGCGTCAAGTGCTGGGTGTATTAGAACGCAGCCGCATTGGACTCGCCGCTAATTTAGCAATCACTCAAGCTGCTCTTTTGCCCTATTCTGACAAAGCCTTGTTGCCCGAAGTTACGACTTCAACCACAGTACCCCAGGAATTTATAGAAATATCTGAGCAGCCAGTTCTGGTCAATCCATCTCTATCTTCTGAGTCTTTGTCTTCTGAAAATGGAGCGCTTTCACTTCACCAACACCTGACACAAGAGTTAGCAGACCTGACACAAGAGTTAGCAGAATTGGCAGACAAGACCGAACCCTCTTCAGAAGAGGTGATTTGTAAGGTAGGCTAGCGATCGCCCGCCTCAAAGATCGCTTCGGTTAATCGTGTTATGGCTCAATTTCCCCTGGGTGTCGCAGTCGTTGGCACTGGCTTTGGTCAGAAAATTCACATTCCTGGATTTCAAGCACATCCTCGCACGCAGGTAATGGCGGTTTACCATCGCGATGCAGAGACAGCGAGGGCGATCGCCACCGCCCACAACATCCCCTATGCCTGCCAAAGTATCAAAGAAATTCTTGCCCTACCGGAAGTCAAAGCCGTCAGCATTTCCACTCCGCCATTTTTGCACTACGAAATGGCCAAAGCTGTTTTGCAAGCTGGAAAGCATCTTTTGCTGGAAAAACCGACAACCCTGACCGCGAGGGAAGCAGCCGAGCTATATCAACTGGCAACGCAGCAGGGCGTTGCAGCACTGATGGACTTTGAGTTTCGCTATGTTCCAGCGTGGCAGCGACTAGCCGAACTGCTGTCAGATGGCTTTGTTGGACAAAAGCGCCTGATCAAAATCGACTGGCTGGTTTCAGGACGGGCTGACCCCAACCGCCCCTGGAACTGGTATTCCCGCAAAGATCAGGGTGGTGGCGCACTGGGAGCGCTGGGATCACATACGTTTGACTACATTTCCTGGCTGTTTGGCTCCGTCCAGCGTCTATGCGGCCACTTGAGTACTGGAATTGCCACTCGACTCGACTCAGCAGGAGATGCAAAACCTGTAGACAGCGACGATACGTGTAACCTGATGCTGGAGTTGGCAGACGGTACGCCCTGTCAGGTGGCACTGAGCGCAGTTACCTATCAGGGCAGAGGGCATTGGGTGGAGGTGTATGGCGATCGCGGCACCCTGATTCTCGGTAGCGACCACCAAAAAGATTATGTGCATGGCTTTCGGCTGTGGGCGAGTCAGTCAGGAGAGCCGTTAACCGAAGTCGAAATTCCTCAACGTCTGGAATTTCCTAAAACTTACGCCGATGGTCGTCTAGCTCCCTTCATTCGGATTGTCGATCGCTTTGTTGAGGCGATCGAGCGCGGCGAATCGCTCACGCCCTCGTTACGCGAAGGACTTTATTCTCAGCTTTTGATGGATTTGACTCACCAATCTAACGAAACTGGCACTTGGGTAAACGTACCCAGTCTAGAAAGTTTTTTGCGGCAGGCCTAATCTTTCCAGACTTTAGTGAAAATCTTCAGGGTTAGACATTGCCTCCTGACATGAAAGGCGAGCTTGTTTTTGGGCTTGCCTAACCAACAGTGAGGCTGGCTTCGTGAACGGTGAGCTGGCTTCGTGAATGGTAGGCTAGCGTTCGTGAACGGTGAGGCTGGCTTCGAGTGAACGGC
>JAAUTN010000093.1 GCA_012031415.1 Leptolyngbyaceae cyanobacterium SM1_4_3
CTCCTAGCCCCTAGCCCCTCCCCCCAACTCGCTCTTGCATTCCGCCTCAGCATTGCGGGCTTGATCCGGCGAAGGGCAGAAGCAGGAAAGCGATTATTCCATTCTTCGTCAGAAATCTCAGCCAGGTCAGCCAGTTTTGGAGACACGTTCCAGGGGTAAGGCTGAAAGTCAGCCACGTCTGTTTCTTGGGCAAAGCGTTGATTCCAGGGGCAAACGTCCTGACAGATATCACAACCAGCCACCCAGCCCTGGAGGTGAGGGGCGATCGCCTCTGGCAGTTCTTCAGCCCGATTTTCAATGGTGTGATAGGCGATGCAGCGGTTAGCGTCAACCACAAAGGGTTGGGCGATCGCTCCAGTAGGACAAGCTTCAATACAGCGAGTACAGGTGCCGCAGTGCTGAGTGTGGGGGCGATCGCTCTCCAGCGTTAAGTTGGTCAGCACTTCTCCCAAAAATACCCAGGAGCCATACTCCCGCGTGATCACGTTGCTGTTTTTAGCAATCCAACCGATTCCCGCTCTTTCTGCCCAGACTTTATCCTGAACGGGTCCCGTATCGGCATAGGGTCGAGCCTGAATGCCTTCAGCTTGGGCTTCTAGCCAGTCAGCCAGTGCCTTCAGCTTTTTGTGTAAAACCTTGTGATAGTCCCGCCCCCAACCATAGCGAGAAATTTTGGCGTATTCTTTGCTGTCGGGGCGGGCGTGGGGGGTGTAATAATTCAGCGCTACGCAGATCACCGACTTTGCGGTTGGCATGACCTGGTAAATGTTCTGCCGTTGAGGATTTTCCATCCAGGACATTTCTGCCTGGTAGCCCTGAGCCAGCCAACGAACTAGAGCCGTATCACCCGAAGCATTCAGAGTCTTTGTCGAATGACTGGCGGCTGTTTCTTGGGATGTTGGCATTTCTACAGCAGCAATCCCGACTTTGTGAAAGCCCAAATCTAGAGCTTTTTGTTGGATGTGAGTACGGTCAATGCCAGCCGGAACGATCGGAGTAATGGGATTTGAATTCATAAATTCAACACTAATGCACTGTTGCAACTAGCAAAATCAGAACTTACGCACCTATCCTTTAAAGCAAGGGGCTTAAGTCCCTTGTTAGCGTGGCGATCGCTCGATTTACATCCCGTCTGCGTCAGTCCTGAAAATCTCTCTAGTGGAGCAGGCGATCGCCCGCTCCATCAGTTATTTTTGCCTTGAATACCAAATCTTAAGTACTAACCAAGACATTTTAAGGATTTCAACGATGGCGGTTACACCTGAGACAACTCCACCCGATGAATCAACAATCGCAGGAATCTCAGAGCCAGTCATTTATCGCTATTTTGCAACGCTGAACTTAGCAGATTTTCAGGCAACGGCCGCTTTATTTGCCGCAGAGGGTGTGATGCATCCTCCGTTTGATGAGGACCAAGTTGGTGCAGAGGCGATCGCACGTACCTGCAAGCGGAAGCAAAAGGAATGAAGTTTCATCCCCGTCAGGGAATCTTTGAGACACTGGGAAACGAAACTCACTACAAAGTTGCAGGCACAGTGCAAACACCTGTGTTCAGCGTCAATGTGAACTGGCTGTTTGTGTTAGACGCTCAGTCTAAAATTTTCTCAGTCAAAATTAAGCTTCTGGCATTGCCCCAGGAATTGCTGGGCATGAGGCAGCAGCACCGATAATTGAAAACATCTGATTTTTAGAGGTTGTGATCCTACAAGGATTGCAACCTTTTTTCCGGATTGAGCAGAAATTGGTTTGGGAATACTATTGACTTCCTTGACTCACTTGCCGCTAACAGTAAGACTATTGCAGGTCTTGCCAGCCATCTTTTGAACTCTTGAGATGGACCAAACTCAGGAATTCGGTTTTCCAATTCGATTTCCATGCTGTATATTCAGCTACGACCTGAATCGATCGTTTACCTGTCGGTCAGTCAAACTCGTTAAGTCCAAATCTGTATTTACATCAATAGCCCTATTAAAAATTGGTGCTTAAATAGTGGCGTGAGTAGCGAAGCGATCGCTTATGCCGATTAGAAGAACTGGCTAACCCGAAAGCTAAAACCTGATTGCGAAGTTGCTAAGGTAAAGCGATCGCCCACTTTAATGCCCCAATGCAACGTCCCGATACAATGCCCCAATGCGATGCCCCAATACAACGCCCAACCTGAATTCTTTGGCTAACTCTGTGGGCTGAGTGGCGATCGCAACAACGCAACGTACAGCGTAACAGCAATAACGCAGTAAAAATTCAGCAACCATTGTCACCTGTTAGATACCGAATGTCTCTTTCCATGCGATGAGACTAGAGCAACGAGGAGAACCTGAGGCCGTGAGATTTGAACGACTAATTCCCAGTCTTCTGGGCATTGTGGGCGCTTTGATGATTGCTTCTCCAGCAGAGGCGGCCCGACTGCAATTTTGGCGCTTTAATCCGAGTCAAAATCAGCTTGTTTTTACCACCGACAGCGACGTACAGCCGAGAGCGCAACTAATTGCTAACCCAACCCGATTGGTAATCGACCTACCGGGTACGACGCTGGGCAACGCCAACTTGAGTCAGCTTGTGGGGGGTGGAGTGCGCGAGGTGCGTGTCGGACAGTTTGATGCACAGACTGCCCGTATCGTGATCGAGCTTGACCCCGGATACACGCTTGACCCGCAGCAGGTACAGGTGCGGGGGGCTACGCCAACCCAGTGGACTGTCCAGTTGCCAACCCCAGAACGGGTAGAATCTCCCCCCTCAGCGCCACCGCCATCGCCCAGCGAACCTGCTCCCCAAGCGGATTCTCCCCCTGTCTCAGGGGCAGCCACTCTGCTAGAAAATGTGCGCGTCACGCCCGACGGCTTTTTTATGCGTACCAGCGGCGCAACGCCAGAAATTGAGGTCGATCGCAGCCGCAACCGTCGTGAAATCTATTTTGACTTAGAAAATACTGCTATTTCACCGCAACTGGCATCAGAAATTCCGGTGGAGCGCTTTGGCGTAGAGCGAGTTCAAATCAGTCAGCTTGAGTCTGATCCGCCGATCGCCAGAGTCACGCTTGAACTGTCCGACCCGGATATTGATTGGGAAGCGACCGCTAGCGAATTTGGCGGAATAGTGCTGATTCCAACCAGCGGATTTGCCAGGGAAGACGAACCGCCAGTCAGCGTTGCTCCCCCCACTGCCCAAGCCCCACCCGCCGAACCCGCCACCATTGAAGGGATTGAACTGAGAAGCGATAGCGCACAACTGTTGATCCAGTCGAGTCAGCCAATCACCTACACCTCTGGATGGGATCGAACAACTGCCGACTATCAAATCACGATTCCAAATGCACGGCTTGCTAATACCGTTACAAGTCCTCAACTAGGCGCGAACAGTCCGCTGCGGCGAGTTCGATTACGCCAGGAAGATAACGACACGGTTGTAATTTTGGTGCAGCCTGCCGCCGGGGTGAACATTAGTGGAGTCAATCAACCCAGTCAACAACTGCTTTCACTGCAACTTCAACAAGCAGGTCAGCGCCCTACCGGTGGCAATCCCATTCCTGTTGCGCCACCCAGTGCTGGCTATCCCTCTGACAATTTACCGGGCGTGCCCAACAGTCGCATTGTAGTGGTGATCGATCCGGGACATGGCGGACCTGATCCAGGTGCGATCGGAATTAACGGCATCCGCGAAAAAGATATTGTGCTGCCAATTTCGCTAGAAGTTGCCTCGCTGCTAGAACAACAGGGCGTTCAAGTTGTCCTGACTCGACAGGATGACCGTGACCTGGATCTGGAACCTCGCGTTCAAATTGCTGAACGCGCCAATGCAAACTTGTTTGTCAGCATTCATGCCAATGCCATTAGCATGAGTCGCCCGGATGTGAATGGGATAGAAACTTACTATTACTCGAACGATGGCTTGCGGCTAGCCCAGGTGATTCACGCTAGCGTTGTGCAAAATACAGGTTCACCCGACCGAGGTGTGCGTCAGGCAAGGTTTTATGTCATCCGAAATACCTCTATGCCAGCAGTTTTGGTAGAAACTGGGTTTGTGACGGGGCGAGATGATGCGCCACGCTTGGCTGACCCAGCTTATCGCAGCCAGTTAGCAGGGGCGATCGCTCGTGGCATTCTTCTCTATGTTCAGCAAAACTTTTAGCTAAAGCTTTACAACTTTTAACGGTAAGCTTTACTGTGGTCATCAGCTTTACTGTGTTGAAATTCCCTGTGTCTAACTCTTCTAAGGCTCGTCTTTATCCTGGAGCAAATCTCCATCTCGGCATTCAATCTCTGACTCATCCGCGACCCTTGCTACCCGACCCTTTAGCCCATCCAGGCAACCCCCAAAGAGCCAGAATCGGTGTATTTGACAGTGGGGTAGGTGGGCTGACCGTCTTGAGAGAACTGTATCGGCAATTGCCCAACGAATCGATTTTGTATGTAGGCGACACGGCTCGATTGCCCTATGGCACTCGCTCTGCGTCAGAAATTCTTCAGTTTGCGCGAGAAATTTTGACCTGGCTGTGTCAGCAGGGCGTAAAGATGATTGTCGTCGCTTGCAATACCAGTGATGCGATCGCCCTTGATCAACTCTGTTCTGAAATTGAAGTTCCAATTCTGCGCCTGATTCTGTCTGGGGCACGGGCTGCTGTCCAGCAAGGCAAACGCATCGGGGTGATTGCAACGCCTGCAACCACAGCTAGCAATGCCTATCGTCAGGCGATTCTAGAAGCAGACAACACCGTTGAGGTGTGGCAAGTCGGCTGTCCAGAGTTTGTGCCGCTGATTGAGCAAAATCAGATTTACACTCCCTACACGAAGGCGATCGCTCTGGAATATCTCACACCCTTGCTTGATCAAAACGTTGATGCCCTGGTGTATGGCTGTACTCACTACCCCCACCTGTCGCCGATACTAAGAGCTATCCTGCCTGTCTCCGTTCAGCTAGTTGATCCAGCCGTTCACGTGGTAGCTGCTGCTGCCCAGGAGCTAGATCTTTTGGGCTTAAAAAGCACCCGCCCGCCTTTGCCCACACGCTTTTGTGTGACTGGCAACCCTGAGCATTTCCAGCAAGTCTCAGTTCAATGGTTAGGATGTACCCCGCTTGTTGAGCAGGTCAATCTGACTGAGGCAGTCAGCGTATAGTCACTGCCAGAGTAATCGCTGCTGCTTGAACATTGCGTTATGAGGCGATCGCTTCTGTACAAATGTACGAGAGAAGAAATTCAGTGTATAATCTTCCTTGAGATAGATGCAAGGCAGAAAAGCAAAGGCACGCGATCGCCTAGCATCCCTGAATGTGCTTCTTTAACTTGGCACTGGCAACAAACCTGAGTAAGCGCAGGTCTTAAGCCTGTAGACGCTGTACAAGCATCAGTAGCAAGTAGACTGCTAAAAGATAGCCTGCCGCCAGAACTGGAATGATAAGCGGAATACCGTTGTAAGTCATAGCAATAAACCCAATAGAAGTTAGAGTTCAAACTAAGTAAAAATTAAATCAAAGCATAAACCTTGAACTCTCAGGTAGACGGCGATCGCGTTCTTCCAAAGCCATGCCTGACCGATGAATCCTTCAGGAAACATCTAGTAGAGGAGACTTGTTCCGAAAGAATGACTATCTCAAAGCTGCAAACAGCAACTTGAAATCGGGAATCGACGAACTAACCTGGCCAGTTCCAGATGAAAAAATAAACTGGTGCAAAGAAGAAGCGCAGGAATTAGAACTCCTTATACCCTTGCAGCTACTTTACAACTGGCTATAGCCCTATTCGCGTTGAGTCCGAAAGCTTTTAAATCTCTATAAAAATCCTAGCACAGGATTTTGGTTTTTTATAGGGCATTTTTTCATAGACTTAACAAATCTACATGAGCCTGGAATGGTGTTTTTACGGCATCTGGCGATCAAAACAAGGCTGGAACAGGTAGGATTGTAAGTACACTTTTGATGAGTATTCTTGCTTATCCAAAAGTGATACTTTGAAAAGGTGCAAGTTCAGTTTCAAAGATGGAGCCTGACTCGAAATTGAGGACGTAATCGACCTATCACAAACTACTTTCACTATAGTTAACGCTTATGTAAAATGATGGCTGATTTAACCTTAATCAGATGCAGTAGATGCCAATGAAAGGTGAGTGCCTCGTCTAACTCTGTTCTAAGCGGTTGCTAGCGAGAAGAAAACCCTATATCCAACCCTGATCCTCGTTCAGATATAGAAGGCTTGCCTTAGAATAGAGCTAAGATATGTAAAATTTTGTAATCTAACGCCTGAAGCGGCTCATTCATGACCTCAGCGACCTCTCTCTTTTCCCCAGTTGAAGCGGATCTGCGCCTGCTCACAGAAAATTTAAAAAACCTGGTTGGTGAACGTCATCCCATTTTATATGCTGCCGCAGAACATTTGTTTGGGGCAGGAGGGAAGCGTCTTAGACCCGCCATCGTTCTGCTGATTTCTCGCGCTACGATGCCCGGACAAGATATTTCTTCTAAGCATCGTCGGCTAGCCGAAATCACTGAGATGATTCACACTGCCAGTCTGGTCCATGATGACGTGGTAGATGAATCTGATATGCGACGGGGCGTGCCAACGGTTCACAGCAGTTTTGGCAATCGGGTCGCAGTACTGGCGGGAGATTTTTTGTTTGCTCAGTCTTCCTGGTATTTGGCAAATTTAGACAATCTGGCAGTCGTGAAGCTGCTGTCGGAAGTGATCATGGATTTAGCAGAAGGCGAGATTCTTCAAGGGTTAAGCTGTTTCGAGACGAGTCTATCTATTGAGGCGTATCTAGAAAAAAGCTATTACAAAACGGCTTCTTTGATTGCCAATAGCTCGAAGGCGGCAGGGTTGCTGAGTGGCGTGTCGGCTGAGGTGGCGATGCATCTCTATGGCTACGGTCGTCACATTGGTCTGGCGTTTCAAATCGTCGATGACATTTTAGATTTCACAGGTTCAATCGAGTCTTTAGGTAAGCCTGCTGGGTCTGATTTAAAGAGTGGCAATTTGACTGCACCTGCTCTCTACGCTTTAGAGGAAAAACCTTATTTGGAAGCGCTGATTGAGCGGGAGTTTGCTCAAGATGGAGATTTGGAACAGGCGATCGCCCTAATTAAAGATAGTCAGGGAATCGAGCGTTCTCGTGAACTAGCCGCCCAGCACGCTCAGACGGCCGTTCAGCACTTGAATGATTTGCCTCCTACAGAGTCTCGCCAGACGTTGATCAAGCTCGCAGATTATGTGCTTAGCCGTCTGTACTAGCTAGAGGCGGTTGCAGCTTTGATGTAGGCGATCGCTAGAGGCGTAATCTTCTGCACAACCTGGTCGATCACCGTGCGGTCGAGGTCTGTCCACTCTTTCGGCTGTCCAAATATGCAGGGCTGCAAAATGCCCCATAGCTGACCATCTTGACAAAGGTGCGCGTGAACCAGGGCACGATGACCGAATTCTCGCTGCTCAAATGTAGAATTAACCACTTTGGGGTCAGCGGTTTCTACGTCTTCGACAAAAATAGAAGCCTCGGTGCGGAGGGCGGCCGCAAACAGCGGATCTTCTTCAGGTAAAGACTCCGGCTCGGCTTTCCAGTCTGAGTCCAGCACGGTAGGAATTTCGTCGCTACGAGTCCAGCAGTAAGGCACGATTCCCATTTTGGTTGCGGGGTTGCGGAGGTAGAGGAAGCAGCGATCGCACTGAAGGATCTTTCCCAGTGCGGGCAGCAAAGCTGAAAAAACTGCATCTGGTTCATCGGGGAGCCAGACATCTTGCAGGTCAGTTTGGAGGGTGTGGCTAGACATGGTGATGAAGAGACCGGATAAGAGGAGAAACGTATAGGATTTTTGGAATTCTTGAAAGACGCGATCGCTCTATACCGTAGCGTCTTCACTTAAACTTCAAACTCTATCGGGCGGCGGAAGAGTTATGGTATCGTTGCGATTCAAATTCTTTGCTCAACGGTTTTCAGAACGGTTTTCAGAATTGACTGCTGACATTAACCGGATGCAGGTCATTCAGCCCCGAAATGACATTCTGAGGCCATGTGCAACTTTGAGCAGATGCTTTGAGTCAGCAATTGCAACCTCACCCCCCTTGTATTGCTGTGCGGCGTTACTTTTTGTTCTTGATGAAGCAAGTTCTTAGACCTATCGGGCAGTGCCTTACAACGGCTGTTGTAACCTCTGCGATGCTTGAAAGTTATGCATTGCCCCTTTTGGCTATTCCGACTGCCGACTTTTCTGCCTCTCAGCTTGCAGAAAGTAGCGATTCAACAATTCACACAAATGCCGCACCTCTGATTCAGCCTGAAGCGATCGCACCCCCAGAAACGGTGTCAGAACCCATCATCGTACCGCCAGCCCTGACAGAAATAGGTGTCGAAGCTGCCTCGCCTGCGGTAGATGAAACGTCTACTCCTGAGTCTTCCAGTCAAAATAGCAGTACTGGAAATATGCCCCAGGTAGAATCGGCAGGCAATTCGAGCAGCAATAGTCCTGGTGGCTCTGAAGCAGAGGCAACCCGCGATTCCATGCCAGCAGCGGAAACAACGCAGACTGTTAATTTAGAGGAGGCAGAGGCAATCGCCCACTCTGTTGCTCTGGAGACGGCACGGCAAGAACTGGCAGAAAAACTGGCTGCAATCGTTGAGCAAGATAAATCTGAACGAGAGGCAGAATTTCGCCAAAATTTAGTTGATTCAGCACTTCGGTATGCTGAGGTGGGTCAGTTTGAGCAGGCGCGTCAGGTGGCTCAGCATCCCGCCTTACCGACAGAGATTCAGACGGAACTTTTTGCCAAAATTGAAGAAATAGTGGCTCAACAGCCACAGCCCGAAACTCAGGAAAGTGTTGCGATCGCCCAGCCACCCGCTGCGCCATCGAGCTATCCGGTTACAGGCTATTCCCATATTGGCGCTCGGACGCTGCCGCCCAGTTTGGCTGGATATCAGGGCGATCGCTGTCTGGCTCCTGTGGCTCCATCAGCGGGCAACTCAGGCGAAATTGCGGTCAACCTGAGCGGAATTCAGCTTGCGGCTACTCCTTCTCGCCTCACACCCGATCAGCAGCTTGCTTCCCTGCTGACCATCTCTAACGCGGCGAATGAAACCATCAACCTGATTCAAACTGCAAAGCCGGAAAAGGTGCAAATCAGCCAGATTCCTCAGCAGCCCATTACCGTATCAGAAGCCAACAAGCTGACCCAGGAAATGGAATCTGAAGCAGCGGCATCTGAAGAGCCAGGTCAACCCCAGCCAAGCGCCAACCGTTGGGGTGAGGTTAAACTCGACCGTGTGGTTGGCTCGACCTTAGACAGCTTGCTAAACAAAGTTGGAATTACCACCATTCCCGCCGTTTTTGACTCCCTATTTCTAGGACAGACCTACCCGACTATTAGCGAATTTGAGCAAACCGAACAGCCAGTTTCACCGGATGTACCTTTGGCAGAGGCTGCAACCGGAGAACTGGAAACCCAAACGAGCGATCGCAATTCTGAAATTAGCTCAGCGTTGCCCGATATCACCCTTCCTCGCCTGCCTGCGACTGACCCGGCATTGGCGATCGCCGCCGGACTACCTTCACCCCTTGAGGGAATCGATAAAGGATTTGGCAAGGCAAGCGCTCTCCCACAGCAATCCTTAAGCTGGCAAAAAGCTGAGACTGAAAACCCATTTGCAGTACTTGTACAATCCACAGGCAGCATCAACTGTGCGATCGCGCCAGGTCGCTTCACGGGCTACTCCGTTACCACAGCCCTGAGTCAGCAGTTCAACAGAATCGGCATGGCATTTCCGCTACCGATTCCGGCGGCGCTGACTTCTGCCTTTGGCTGGCGAATTCACCCCATTTTTGGCGATCGCCGCTTCCACGCAGGAATTGACCTGGGCGCACCGCAGGGTACTCCAGTAATCGCGGCTGTATCTGGTCAGGTTGTCGTAGCCAACAGCATGGGCGGATATGGCTTAACTGTCGTATTAGAAAATCAAAGTGTAGCGCTCCGCAACCTGTACGCTCACCTATCTGGCATTGCCGTACAGCCTGGAACCTGGGTTGAGCAAGGCACTGTTATTGGTTGGGTTGGCAGTACAGGCAACTCCACCGGACCACACCTGCACTTTGAGGCGCAGCAGCTCACAGCAAATGGTTGGGTTGCGGTTGATCCCCTAGCCAATGGAGCAATGTCTGTCGCTAGGGCACAACCGTAATCTTCGAGAGAAAAGTAGAGCAAAGCGGGGATCCACTCTACTTTTCTTGTTCTACCTTATAGGGCTATAGCTATAGTTAGCTGCTTCAGTTTTTAATCAGGGGATGTAGCTGTGAGGTTATCATTGGGTCAGGAAGACTTTGAAGAGGGATTTTAACTGGTAAGCGGAGAAGCCTTTAAACTATGTGTATTGTGAGGTAGGAGAATATATTCCTACGGGAGTTAAAGGTGAGCCAGCTAGAGAGGGTCAAAGTATTTTTTAGTTATTCGCGTGAAGACGAAGCTTTGCGTGACCGGTTATCTTTACATCTCCAGCCTCTCGTGCAACAAGGGATTATTACTGAATGGCGTAATCGATCGTTTCAAGCAGTTTCCGAATGGGATTCAGCAATAGACCAGCATATTAGTAATGTAGATATTATCCTTTTGCTCATTAGTCCCGATTATTTAGCTTCAGATTATGTCTTTGATATTGAGATGCAAGGAGCACTAAAAAGACATGAGACTGGAGAAGCTGTAGTCATCCCCATTATTTTGCGTCCGGTTGCCTGGACAGCAGGGGATCCTTTCGCAAAACTTCAAGCCCTCCCTAAAAATGCTAAACCCATTACGACTTGGAGTGATGTTGATGCGGCATTTGTGAGTGTTGTCCAAGAAATCAGACAGGTTGTTCAACAGCTACTTGAGGTGAGAAAATCTAGGCAGAACGTTATAGAAGCAGAAACAAAATATTTGCACGATAACAGTAAAACTGAGGTGAGTTTTCAGCGGACTATTAGAACTTATGAGAATGCTTCATTAACTGCTGAATCAGTAGTTAGTGGGTTAATAGAATCGCTCTCTACAGAAAACGCCCAAGTTAGAGCCGAGGCTGCTTTGGTACTCGGTAAGATAGGTGATGAAAATGCTGTTCCTGCGCTTTGTCATGTTTTAGCAACAGATGAAGATCCTGAAGTTCGTCGAAGTGCTGCTGAAGCTCTAGGCATGATTGGTGGTGCAGAGGCAGAGAGTTAGTGGTAATCAAAAATCCTAGCTACAGGGTTATGGCTGTCTCGTCTCTATGTAATGCTCTACTGAGTGATCCAGATGCTACGGTTCGGGGCAGCGCTGCTGAAGCTCTCGGAAAAATAGGTGATGAAGATGCTATTCCTGCCTTGACTGAAGCTTTAAGTGATGAAAATAGGGAGGTGCGTCAAAGAGTCGCAAAGGCTCTCGGAAAAATAGGAGGTAATAATCCAGTGAGTGGAGATCGAATAATCAATACGGGTGGGGGTAACTACTACGAGTCTATCAATACAAGTGGTGGTAATTATATTCAAGGCGACTACATCAGCATGAATCAAAACTTGTCTCAAGCAGCTACTGAGATTCAAGATTTAGTCGAACAGCTACAAGGGCGAGGCGTGACAGTTGATGATGCTCAAGAGCAAGTCGCACGGGGTATGGCAACCCAAGCTCAAAACGATCCAACGATGAGAGGCAAGCTAGTAAAATGGGGACAATCTCTGGGAGACGCGACAGTTAGTGATGTAGTTAAAGGAGTTGTCAAGCTTGCTATTCGTTCAGCAGGCATTCCTTTACCGTAACTTCACTATGTTACAAAGCTGTTGTGGTGAAATCAGGCTAACAATTCAAATGCAGCAGACGGTCGAGAGATTATCGGTTAGGTTGCCAAGATTATGCTGCCGCTGATTTGAGCCGTTGGATGGCTGTAGAACTTAAGGGACGTTCCAATGCGATCGCAGTTTGAATACGGAACTTTAGCTGACTCTAAAGACGCTCAACAGTTGGGAGCCATTTTAGAACAGTGCTTTAACAGTCCACCGGGCAGCAGTGAGGCTTACTTCAAACGGATTGGACTGGAAAACTTTCGCCTATTGCGTGTAGCAGGGCAATTAGCAGGTGGACTGGCAACTCTGCCAATGGGCCAGTGGTTTGGCAACCAGCGAGTGCCGATGACAGGAATTGCAGCGGTTGGCGTTGCCCCAGAATATCGTGGTTCAGGAGCGGCGATCGCCCTGATGCAGCACACTCTGCAAGACCTTTATGCCAGCGGTGTGGCTCTTTCTGCGCTGTATCCGGCAACCCAGCAGCTTTATCGCAAGGCTGGCTATGAGCAGGGCGGTAGTTTTTGCACCTGGGAAATTTCGGCTCAAGCGATTCAGGTAAAGGAGCGATCGCTACCAGTTCAACCCATACATTCCCCGGCGGCTAATGTGTTTCAAGCACTCAGCCAGCAGCAGTCGCAGACCAACAATGGCAACCTTGATCGGCATCCCGCTATCTGGGAAGAAATTCTCAAACCTGATGCGCCAGAGGTAGTTTATGCTTACCTATTTGGGGATGATCAGCCCGAAGGCTATATTATCTTTAGCCAGAAGCAAATCAATAATAGTGCCGCGCTGGTGGTTTTAGACTGGGCAATTCTGACTCCGGCGGCTGGACTTAGCTTCTGGAAGTTTCTAGCTAACCACCGTTCCCAAATTAAAAAAGTGCGATGGCGCAGTTCTGCCATTGACCTACTCACCTTGCTGCTGCCTGAGCAGTCTGCCAAACTGCATGAAGCAGATCGCTGGTTGCTGCGGATTGTGAATGTAATCAGCGCTCTAGAAAAGCGGGGCTACCCCTCTGACGTTGAAATGGAACTGCATTTGGATATTCAAGATGACCTGCTGCCAGACAACAGCGGCAAATTTATTCTCTCAGTGTCAAATGGGCAGGGGACTGTCACCAGAGGGGGCAAAGGGGAGCTACGATTGGAAATTTGCGGTTTAGCGCCCCTTTATACGGGGTTGTTTTCGCCATGTCAGCTACAGCTTCTAGGGCAGTTAGAAGCGTCTGAGAGGCGATCGCCACCGCCACTCATCTGTTTGCAGGTTCCCATCCCTGGCTGCGAGATTTCTTTTAGCAGGCGCAGAATCGTAGATGAAGGAATCTAGGCAAACACGAGCTTAGGCTCTGGAGCGCGTCCTAGAACAAGATGTGCGGCAGATTTCAAAACAATCTCAGAGTACAGAATCTTTTGAATTGCCAAACTAGGGGCACGACTTGCAGTAGCCCGATAAGCTCGAATTTCGCCTTCCAGACTAAAATCTGACTGGGTTTGATAGTGGTCGTAGTCATGAACTGCCAGCAGCGCAAATCCATAAAATGGGTTAGGGTAATCTGCGCCATAGGCTTCTGTAGAAACCCAGAGATGTTGCTGTTCAATATCGGCAAACATTTCGTCTGCCTGCTCATAGCGCATAGAAGTAGAAGCTTGGATGGCAAGGGGCAACTGTCTAAATTCATCCATAATGAATTCGCAGAACTCCGCCATCGTTTCTGCTGATAGCTCCGCAGGAGCATTTTCCAGGTAAAGCTTGGCAAGCGTTTCGACATTAGCTGTCATAAACCCCCCTTTGAATAGTGGAACTGGCGATCGCCCTAATCCCAGGCTTGACCTGCCAGACTGATAGCTTCAGTGTGACAACATGGGGCGATCGCTACTATGAGCTAGCTCAACTCTCTTTTTAAGAAGTTCGTGTCGGTGACTTACATGGCTCTGGGCGATCGCTACTAACCCTGCTACTGCATCTCGGCGCAAAATAGCATACTGGAAGGAAATCGAATCAGAAGTAATGGAGTGGGCGAGCGCCGAATGGATAGAGCAGCAAACTTAGAATGAGCGAGGTAATTGAAATGGCAGCACAACTGACACAGCCGCCAAAGCAGCCCGCAACAGATCAACCAGAGCGAACTCACTGAAGCTCAACTCGATGTAGATTTGCTCAAACGCTGCATCCTCATCGCTGAAACAGATTTTTCAGGAGCGGTGCAAACCCTCCGGCAAAGCTTTGTCAAGTAAGGTAACTGCCATGATTCAATCTATTCCAAAGCAAGTCACCTTTGATGAATTCATCACCTGGTATCCGGAAAATTCGGAGCATCGCTATGAACTGCACGATGGAGTCATCGTTGAAATGCCAAAACCCTCGGGCAAACATTCAGAGGTCGCTGGCTTTCTCAACGGCAGTCTTTTTCTTGAAATTACACGGTTGAAATTGCCTTACTTCATTCCTAGAGAGTGTATTGTCAAACCAGGGGAATCTGGTTATGAGCTAGATGTAATTGTGCTAGACAGCAAAACCATTGGGGCTGATCCTCGTTGGGAAAAAGCATCTACCATCACACGAGGAGCATCAGCAAAGTTGGTGATTGAAGTAGTCAGCACCAACTGGAGCGACGATTACGCAATGAAGCTAGAAGACTATGAAGCACTCGGCATTCCGGAGTACTGGATTGTTGACTATCTGGGTCTAGGCGGAAGGCGCTATATTGGCTCTCCCAAACAGCCAACCTTCTCTGTTTACCAACTGAGTGAGATGGGAGACTATCAGGTAAAGCTATTTCGAGATTCGCACCCGGTTGAATCAGCCATCTTTCCTGAACTACAGCTCAGCCTGAAACAGGTCTTGTCTGCGGTCGGTGCTTAAAAAACAAAAACCCGCTCAATGAGCGGGATTCTAACGATCGGAGCGGCGGGATTTGAACCCACGACCCCTACTACCCCAAAGTAGTGCGCTACCAAGCTGCGCTACGCCCCGAAGTCGCTTAACAAGCATAGCATAACGATAAGCATTGGGCAGCGCCAAGAGATGGCTTCAAAAGACTTTTAAGACCTGAGTAGACTGAAGCAGTGCGGGTACAGCCTGCTCTGACCAATAGCCTTCTGCCCGACGACCCGAAAGCAGCATTAGACGCAAACCGTAAGCTCTTGGATAACCTTCTGCTTCTAGCCACAGCAAGTCACTTTCGACTTCACAGCTAATTTTCTCCTCATCCATCAGTTCTTCCGCAATGTGGCTCACTGCTTCTGCCAGTTTTGCGGCAAGCCGACAGAAATCATCTAACTCTGCCTCAGTCAACTCAATTGCCCAGTCATCTCCTCCGACCAGACCTCGAAATTCCGATGCTTCCGCGTCCCAACCCAACCGCCATCCAGAACCGCTTTTTACTTGACGTGCCATAGCTTCCAAAAGATGCAGCTTCAATAAAACGGTGTTGAACACCCCATCGGTGGTAGTCTTGCACAGGAATAGTGGATGGGGTATGGAATGCCCTATCCACTATTCCTAAAAACATCACGATATTGCACTACTCCATCGGTTAGGGCAGTAATAGCTGGGCATCTCCTGGACGGGGTTGAAGGATGGTTGGACTACCGCCTGAACTAGGAGGCGTTGGGTTAGCTTCTTCTGAACTGGCAGGAGGCTCAGGATCAGTCACCGCACCAGCCTGATCGTTAAAGATAGTTACCATTGCATTAACCAGAGCGTCTCTCTGAGCGCGATTGAGACTGCGAATCACAGCCACGTCGCCCTCCATTGGATTAACGGTTAGAGTATCTCCACTGGGATAAAGTTCTGCCCGTATCCAATCATTTACACCCAGGTAGTCTGCCATTGTCAGTTTCCAGTCAAGCCGATAGTTAGGTGGACGGCTCCTGGTGTAAAGGTGATAGCGAATTAACCGACTGACTAAGGTGTTGTTAGGGCTGACTTCTCCTGTGCGAGCATTAATGTAATGGTTTTCTAGAGGCAACTCTGGGATAAGTTGATAAATCTGCTGCCAGGGTTCAGTTGCACCAGGTAATCCATCCGGAATTTGCTGGGCGATCGCAGGCTGTCCACTCCATTGTGCTGACCACTGTTGTGGTTGAGCCTCAAACTTGAGTGCAGGCATTAGGGCAAACAGACTAACTAAACTCGCGGTCGTCAAAAGGGCGATCGCAAATCTAACTACCCGTCTGGAAACTACTTTAGATTGAGTCATCGTGACTGATATTAAAGTTGCTAACACCAATTCTCTTTGAGGCTGCATCTTCTAGAGCGAACCCAGCGTAGATAAGTCACGCTCCAAGAAATACAGTCTCATATAGAAACGGTATAACCTCTATTATGTCGAATATCGTAATTATGTCGAATTCTAGAAAGCGTTTGGACTTTTTGAAATGCAATGAAGGTGTTTGGGAAGTCTAATCTATGGTTCGCAAGCCTATAAATCTACAGGCGTATAATATGTAGCGTTCGAGTGAGAATTCTTGGTCTACTCCAAATTCGATCTGCTGAATCTTATTCCCTGCAAGAAAATATTGGCTGCCTTTCAAATCTTCCTCAACTAAACTTTAGAACCACTAAGGATCATGGATTAAATAAAGACTGTGTTTTTTGGAAGCGCCGTGCGGAGCGAAGTACTTCCAAAAAATATCGCAGGTTAATTAGTTCGCAATTCTAAGTAGAGTGTTCTACTTAAATTAAATGCTTGAAAATATTTGAATGTGATTTCGTTTTTGAGTTAGGAGTTATCTTAAAAGGTAACTGAAATACTGTTTCCCAATCTTTGGAAGCGTAATACCATTTCTATATGAAGCTGAATGTTTTGGAGCGTGTCCCGCGTACCTAAAAGATTCATCCTTAAAGAGAATTGGTACAGGTTTCCATATACGAAAAGATCAAGGAAGAAGATGTCACCTGTTTAGAGAAGATGACAAATCCTCAAATGCCAAAAGCTGAGGGCAAGCGGATTCTGTTAGTTGAAGATGATGATGCAAATCGACAACTGATGGAAGACTATCTTAATCACCATGATTATGTAGTGAGTAGTATTGCCACAGGACTTGATTTTCTTCAGATCGTGATAGATTTTCAGCCTAATTTGATTCTGCTGGATCTAAAACTTCCTGATATCAGCGGCTACTCGCTGCTGGAGCAACTTCAGAAAAGCCTAACTTTAGCTCACATTCCGGTAATTGTTATATCAGCTTTTGCTTTTCGGGCAGAGCAAAAACGGGCCCTAGAACTGGGAGCGCGGCAGTACTTCGTTAAGCCGCTCAATTTGATGCATCTTAGACAATCTATCGAGCAGGAAATTGGCACTTAACCCCGCTATATCGTTTCCACATAAATCTGCATCTCCTGGAGCGTGACCTATGTAGGCAGGGTTCGCTCCAAAAGATACAGCTTAAAAAGAATCGGTTTTACTGGAGAAAATTATTTCTGTTTAGGTTGTTTTCTCAAATTTTTAAGCCTCTGACGCAATTGAGTCAGGTTGGCGATCGCCCTCCATAGCGCCAGCCCACATAAGCAGCGGAGATTTCCTCAATCGCGGTGGCCGATCGGGTGGATGATGAGGTCGGATCTGACGGGCATATTCCAGTGGAGTTTGAGCTACTGGTTTGCGGAATCCTTGAATCGCCAACCCCTGCAACATCTGTTGATAGATAGCTTCCATTGGCGGAAGCTGAGCCAGCCAATAGCGATAGCGCAACGCCCGCCAGCCATTCCAACTGAGCCAGCCTAAGAAGCCGAGTCCTGTCACTACTGCCAACCCCAACAGCAGCCCTATCCACCCTCTGGCAAAGAGTGAAACAACCCAGCGAATTAGCCCACCCAGGCTGCCGGCAATCCAGCCAAACAGTTGATTAATCAGCCCTGCAACGGGAGAGGGTAGCCATCCAGCAACCCAGTTCCAAAACTGCCGCAGGACGCTAAATACTCGATAGTCTTCGATGGAGGGCGGCACTACTTCGTGTCCAGGAATTGGATCAAAGGCAAACCAGCCATAGCCTGGAAACAGAACTTCTGTAACCCCGTAAGCATCGGTATTGCGAACGACATAAAACCCGGTGAAGGGGTTGTATTCTCCTGGCCCAAATCCGGCTGCCAGTCTTGCTGGAATGCCAACTGACCGAAGCATGATGGTTAAAGCCGTCGAGAAGTGATCGGGGTAGCCACCTTGATAGCGAAATAGGAAAGCTTCCACTAAGTCCTCATCTTCTTCAAGGAACGGTAGTTCTGGCTGAAGCGTGTAATTTTGCTTGAGGTACTGAGCTAGATAAAGGGCTTGCTCGGATGGAGCCGTAATTGGGCTAGGGGCAGTTGCCAGGATTTCTTGAGTGCGCTGACGAACCCGGTCGCGATCGCCTCTGGCACTTCCAGATAATAGTCGCGGATTGTTCTGGGATAATCGGTCGATGCCTGTTGCAGTAAGGTGCGATCGCGATAGGGTACATCCGAGATAACCGTATAAGTCATTCCTTCAACCAGTTGAACGGGCGATCGCAATCCCCCCTCAGCATCAATTGCTAACTCTTCCGTAGGAAAGTAAATCTGTCTGGGTTCATGCAACGCTGGAACCAGATTTGGCAAGTCAGAAATGATCGTATAGGTTTGGATCACCTCGCGGGTGCGGCTATTTACCGTCAGCCAGGGCGCAACCGACCAGGGAACAAAAAACTGTAAAGCCCAACCGGGTCGTTCAAGCGTTTCGATCTGGTCTTCACTGTTGCGAGAAATTTCCCAGCCCTGTCCGGTATAGCGATCAAACGCTAGCACCCGCCAGAAGCCTTCTGCCTGAGAGCGAATTCGCATTACGACTTGAGGCTCTAGCTGTCCGCGCAGGTTCTGGTTAATCTGACTGTTGAAGCCGTAGTAGAGGTTATCGTCAATTTCTCCAGGGCCACGTCCCGTGCCTTCACCCGTGCCTTCGCCCGTGCCTTCACCATTTGTGCCACCCCGAACATAGCCCGGATTGATAATATTACTTGTGTCAAATTCACCGTCAAATTCAATTAAGGAACTGACGGGAAATGTTCGCAGTTGATAACCTGGAAGGCGGGGCAGAAACGTGAAAATTGTTAACCCTAGCGCAACTGTCACCAGCAAAAATAGGCTGAGGCGCTTAAGCGAAAGGTCAACTCCAATTCGCCGAAAGCTGCGGGAAGGCTTTAGCCCCAAACGGGAGCGGTAGTCGAGAATGAGTGTGGGGAGGGCGATCGCCAAAAACAGCAGCAGCAGTGGCGCAAAGGCAAGAGTTTGACTGAGCGTGCCGCCAACCCCAATCAAAATCAGCCCGATCATCATTGAGTAGCCCAGGTCTTTCCGTCGGGGCAAGTCAAAGCTATGGAAGACCTGAAGCTGAATCAGCAATTCAGCTAGCGCCAGTCGGGTGTCGTTTGGTGTGTTCAACAACTGCACCAGGAAGGCTGCCAGGGCAACCAACATGGCGATCGCAATGCAAAACTTGACCGGAATGTTGCGGCTACGGCGACAGTAATAGCTCCAGGTTGCGCCAACCACGCTCAGCGGCACCGCCCAGAGACTCAACCCCGACCAATTTGCGACATCCAGCGAGGCAACATCTGTAGCGATGATGCCAACCGTCACTAAAAGCTGCACCAGCACACGCAGCGGGATTGAGTCTTCTGGCTCTGGCAGGGGTAGATTCTGAAACCTTTGCCATTGGTTGCGAATCAGCTTTTGGGGCGATCGCTTACGAGTAGCGGTAGCAGGCATGGAAGAAATTGAGGATTGGGTGTTGGGATTTGGGAGCAAAAAGCTCTCTTATACCCTACACCCTATATCCTGAACCCTCACTTGCACTACTCCGCTTCGGTGACGAATCGAATAGCAAAAACCAGCGGAGACAAATTTGCCCCTTCCAGACGAACTTCCAGACGATTGGTTTGACCGGGTTCTGGGTCAGGAATTTCGACGCTGAGGCTGCCGGGGTTAGACCGCTGGGCGATCGCTCAGCATCGGCACCTTGAAACTGGAGACTACCAGGACAGGGTAACTCTCCCTGCACCCGCAGTCGTCCTGTGGCGATTTGATAATCAGCCATGAGCGTCAATGTCCCGGCTGCGGTTTGCCACTGGCGCTCTGCCTGAGTTTGGCTGGGCGATATGGTCAGCGTCAGAGATTCAATGATTTCACGAGCGGCAATCAGCGACAACGCCATGCGTTGAGCCGGAGTCGCCACATCATAATCGCTGGGAAACCCTTCCTGGAAGCGAGACGGTTGGGAAGCCACAGCCACAGAACGGCTGGGCGAAGCGAGTACCAATCCGGCTAGCTGGTTGAGCGCGTTAGATTGCCCTGGAAATAGGGATTCTACCGCCTGGACTAGCTTTGCGCCTTCCCGCAGTGAGGTTTGCACCACTTCCTGGCACTGCTCTAGCAGATTTGCCAGAATAGTTTCGGGCATGGGAATGGGAAGGCTGAGATTTTGAAGCTGAGTCGTCCAAAAATAAGCCGGAACTACATCAGGGGTCGCTGAGTCGAAGTACTCGCAAACCTCTGTCTCCCAGGGGAATAGAGGAGGCTTGTGTTCGATTTCAGCC
>JAAUTN010000094.1 GCA_012031415.1 Leptolyngbyaceae cyanobacterium SM1_4_3
CACACACTTGCCCAAAGGTAGCTGCCTGCTGATCGCCAGCGATTCCGCGATCGCCACTCGTGCCCCAAAATTCCTTCTGCGGTGTAGCCATAGACCTCAGATGAAGAGCGCACCTCTGGCAGCACCGCACGGGGAATATTGAGAATTTCCAGCAACTCATCATCCCAATCACAGGTGTGGATGTTAAATAGCAGGGTGCGGCAGGCGTTTGTTACGTCGGTGATGTGGAGTTCTCCATCGGTCAGTTTCCACACTAGCCAGGAGTCAATGGTGCCAAAGGCAAGTTCGCCCCTTTCGGCTCTCTGACGGGTATCGGGGATGTGATCGAGCAGCCATTTTAACTTTGTGCCGCTGAAATAGGAGTCAATGATTAACCCTGCTTTTTGTTGAAAAGTGGACTCATGACCCGCCGCTTTTAATTCATCACATTGTCCAGCGGTGCGGCGATCTTGCCAGACGATCGCATTGTAAATCGGTTGCCCAGTTTTTCTATCCCAAACTAAAGTGGTTTCTCGCTGGTTGGTGATACCGATCGCCGCAATGTCTCTGGCACGGATGCCGATGTGGGCGATCGCCTCATTTGCCATTCCAAGCTGTGACGACCAGATCTCGTTGGCATCATGTTCGACCCATCCGGGCTGCGGAAAGATTTGACGAAACTCTTTTTGAGCAATAGAGAGGATATCGCCATCGTGGTTAAACACAATTGCACGAGAGCTAGTTGTGCCCTGGTCAAAGGCGAGGATGTAGTGGGTCATTGGTTGTTGGTCATTGACACAATGTGCAACTAAAGGTTTGAATGGCTTGGTTTCCTGTGGAGCAGGCATCTTGCCTGCTTAATTTGGACGGGCAAGATGCCCATCCCACAAGGGGGCTTTGAAAAAGTTGCACATTCCGTCATCAGTCATTGGTTGGTGGTTGGTGGTCAGATGACGAACGACAAAGGATCAATAACAAACCTCAAGACACCTCTGCCAGTGCTTCAAACTGTTTTTGACTAATTCGCCCTGACTGATAGAGTGTCTCATTGATCTCTGATAGGGTGAGAACGGAGTGAGCGGTGTATCCGTTGCTGCGTAATCTATCTTTTACGCCGCGTTCATGATCGAGAAATACAACGATGTCGCGCACTTCTAGACCTGCGGATTCTAGCTTGGCGGCTCCTTCCATGGCGCTGTTGCCGCTGATTAAAATGTCATCGACGACGACGACTGTTTCTCCAGGCTCAAAGTTTCCTTCGATCAGGCGGCGAGTGCCGTGCGCCTTGACTTCTTTACGCGGGAAGATCATGGGACGATTGAGCCGCAAGGATAGCCCCGTTGCGGTAGGTAAGGAGCCATAGGGAATGCCCGCAATCCGGTCAAACTTGAGCGTTGTGAGAATGTCTGCGTAGGCGGTGAGAATTTTTTGAAAGACCTGTGGATTGGAGATAATCTGACGCAGATCAATGTAATAGGGAAAAGTTGCCCCTGAGGCTTGAACGAATTCACCAAAGAGAATGCAGCCGATGTCATAAAGCTGCAAGATGAGTTCCAGGTGTGAATGTTGTTCCAGGGTGCAAACATCTGGAACCCAAAGCTCACAGGCGGCTCCTTCACGGACAGCTTTGGCTCTGGATAAGTTGACCTGTTCTCGCAGCGATCGCACCGCCGTATCCAGGTCTGCACGACCAAGCCAGTCCTGCGGAACGGGAATCAGTAACCCTTCACCGTTGATATCTAGACCTGCTGCTAGCATTTGAGCAAGATCGACTCCCTCTTGCCAGATACTTCGCAACAGGATGAGACGTTCTGGGGCGATCGCCCGGACATTACTCAACACCGCCGGAAGGGTAGTTCCCACTTCTAGCCCCAACTGCTGTGGGGTTCCCCAGCTTCTAGATTCTCTAGCGACCTGAAGGTAGAGCGGTAAATCAGTACTGACAGGGGTTTGCACCGTCTGCGTTTGCACGGTTAAGGCAGACGGATTAGACGAACAGCAGAGCAAAAACACAGCCCTGCCGGGATACACCAAAAATGGAGCAACCAGATCTTGCCCAACGTAGGGGTTGAGCGTTACTGCATCGACCCGCCACCGCTCAAACAGAGTTCGGGCAAAAGGAGTGCTGGTGTTTAAGTCTCCATGTTTAGCGTCTAAAATCACCGGAATGTGAGCAGGAATGGCTTGCAGAACTCGCTGCAATAGCTCAATTCCGGGGGCACCCAGCGCTTGATAAAAGCCCAACGTTGGCTTGTAGGCACAGATCAAATCACTCGTTGCCGCAATGATAAACTGTAGCCACTGCCATAACCCTTCAATCAGAGTATCGCCAGGGTAAATATTGCCAGGGTGAATACCGTCATGGATATCGTCAGTCCAGCGATACTCTGGTGCCGCTTCAGCAAAGGAAGACGGCAACATTTCTGGGTTGGGGTCGAGTCCAACAATCAACAAACTAGAGTTGTATGCGATCGCCGCTTCTAACTTATCAAAAAAGTGCATGGATGCAGTGCAGGGAAGCCTCCCAGTCAGGTTGTCACCAATGTTAGGAAGCTAGATCTGCGGTTGCTGCATCCTTTGAAAGGCTGTAGTGTCCGGTTTTACCCCGATACCACTTGTTGTTCTTTAGACCCGTTGAAAGAATGTTGGCAATCCGGGTGCTGGCTTTGCTCCGCATTTCCCTCGGTGTCTCGTAGACAAAGATAGAGCCAATCACTTCTGGAATGCTGACCACTTCATCTTTCTGACTCTCCAATACGGTTTGAACTGCCTGTGTCAGGGAGTTTCCGCCAAATTCCGATCGCATATAGTTCTGCAAATCTTGCCCTCTGCGAGAAGGTTTGCGTCCTGTAGTTTTTGTTTGAGCAGCACGGAGTTTACGAGTCTTTCCAGCTTTTTCTGTGAGGGCTGCTCCATTGGAACCGTTTGATTCAGCGGCCGATGCGGCTGCTTGATCAGACGAAGTGAGGATTTCGAGATTGGGTGCTGTCTGTTGAGGTTGACCTTTGACAGATACGCCCAAACCCTCTGTGGGAACTGCATCTGGCGCAAATATGCTGATTACTGACTTTAGGCTGTCCCGTTTTTCACGAATGGTTTCTAGCTGGGCAAACAGTTGCGCTTCTTGAGTCGCCAGATCAGATTCAACCTCTATGAGTTTAGAAAGGGTTGGATCATCGACACGGTTCTTATTCGGCATTGTATGAGATTCCTCAATTGAGTGTAGTTGTAAGACTGAGTATGTAAGGTTGAAGGTTGATGCACGGCTGTCACAAGAAAAATGAACCTGCAACCACTGCACTGCTTTTACCTTTCTAATCCTTACTCTCTATTAAAGTGCGAATCAGACGATTTATCACACTTATCACATACAAATGTATAGCAATCTTTGATGATTTGTGCAAAACAATAAATTTAAAGGAATACATGGGAGCGAGATCCTATCAGCTAACAAATTTAGGATTTACGCATTTCCCTGTCGAACAAGGGGCTTAAGCCCCTTGTTCCATAGGCTAACCGGGTTATACACAGCAGACTTCACGGAGATATGTCCTGTGATTAACCAAATAAATTGAGATGCAATCCTCGTGATAAAGCTTCTATGAAGGCAAGCCCAGCAACAGAATTGCCCACTCTATCTAAAGCGGGACTGTAGCAAGCGATCGCCCCCTGCCCCGGAACCACAGCCAGCAGCGCTCCACTAATTCCCGATTTCATGGGTAGCCCGATGCGAATGGCAAAACGGCTCGATGCTTCATAAAGTCCACAGGTGAGCATGAGTGCATTCACAATTTGCCGATGCAGTGGCTTGAGCCAATCATTTTCACCGACCAGCAGCTTACCCAGACACACCAGGTCTTTCACCTGTCCTGAGAGACAGCAAATTTGCTCATAGGTATCAAGCGTCTGTTCCAAATTCTCTAAATATCCTGCTTCAGATAGATAACGAGCCAGTGCCTGATTTGTTTCTCTACCTGCCGTGCGAACAGAGGCAAGCATCTCTTTATCTAGCCATAGCTGACAGCCCGATCGCTGATTTAACCAGTCGCAAAGGTGCTGACAGCGTTGGTCTGGGCTATCTCCGGGTAGCTTTTCGGTGAGGGCGATCGCTCCACTGTTAATCATCGGGTTACGAGGACGACCCCGATCGACAATGAGTTGCTTCAGCGAATTGAAGGGTGCGTTAGAAGGCTCTACCCCAACCCGCTGAAAAACTTCTTTCTCTCCTAATCGCTCTAATAAATAAAGCAGCAAGAATGGTTTGATCGTACTCATTAGCGGAAAAGCCAGGGTTGTATTGCCATAGCGATAGGTTTCTCCCTGGACTGCATCGACCTGGACCGCAAACCAGCGTGCATCTGCCTGAGCCAGTCGCGCAATGCGATCGATGACTCGCCCATAAGCTACCCGCCTTTGAGCCTCCTCCGCCCAACTGATAACCTGATTTTGGGTTAATCCTGTTAATCCTGTTGTCATAGTTGGACTTGGGGGCGATCGCCATCTTCATTACAACATTCTGCTCACAACATTCTGCTCACAACGCCCTGCTCACAATGGACTAACTGATTGCAGCGCCCTTTTCATTAAGATGTCTTGAGCATTGCGCTCTGGCTCATCTTCGTTGGGGTAGCAGCGCACATATTGACCGTCGGGCTGAAGTTCCCAGGCTTGGCGATTGTCTGACAGGAAGATATCCAACAGTTCCTTCAGTTCTTTAGCAATGTCCGAGTCTTCAACGGGCGTAATGGCTTCTACGCGGCGATCGAGGTTGCGGGGCATCCAGTCGGCACTGCCAATGAAAACTTCTGGCTTCCCGTTGTTGTGAAAGTAGAAGATGCGCGAATGTTCCAGATAGCGTCCCACAATGCTGATGACCCGAATATTTTCACTCATGCCCTCCATACCAGGACGCAAGCAGCACATTCCGCGCACGATGACGTTAATTTCTACTCCTGCCTGAGACGCTTCATACAAAGCGGCAATGATTTGCGGATCGACAAGGGAATTCATTTTAGCGGTGATGCGGCCCACATCCCCGTTGCGGCAGTGTTGGGTTTCGCGGCGAATCAGTTCAGTCATGCGACGACGCAAGCTCACAGGAGCCACCAGCAGCTTGCGGTAGGCACTTTGACGAGAGCAGCCCGTCAGGTAGTTAAACAAATCGGTCAAGTCTGCGCCCAACTCTTCTCGACAGCTAAGCAGTCCCAGATCGGTGTAGAGTCTGGCGGTCTTGGGATTGTAATTGCCCGTGCCAATGTGGACGTAACGACGAATGCGATCGCCCTCCTGACGCACCACCAGCACCACTTTAGTATGCGTTTTTAGCCCCACTAAGCCGTACACGACATGAACTCCGGTACTCTCCAACCTTCGTGCCCAGAGAATGTTGTTCTCTTCGTCAAAGCGGGCTTTTAGCTCGACCAGAGCAACCACCTGTTTGCCGTTTTCAGCCGCAGCAATCAAAGCTTGGACGATCGGTGAGTCGCCTGACGTGCGATAGAGGGTCATCTTGAGGGCCAGCACACTTGGGTCGGTTGCCGCCTGGGTAATAAACTGCTGCACCGATGCCGAAAAGGATTCATAAGGATGGTGTACCAGCAGGTCGCGTTGGCGAATGACTGAGAAGAAATCTTCGCTATTTTCCTGACTGAGCAGGTTGTTTTGAGAGGCGATCGCCCCCTGCAATCGAGGGGGAGTAATCGCAGTCCAGGGTTTATCCTTCAACTCTGGCAAAGGCAACCCCATCAAGTCCATCAGGCTTTTGAGATTCAGCAGCCCGTCTATCTCATAGACATCCTTCTCTTGCAGATCCATTTCTCGTACTAACATTCGTCGCACCGACTCAGGCATATCAGCTTGAATCTCTAGCCGCACGACAAATCCACCCAGCCGCCGCCTGCGGAGTCCCTGCTCGATCGCCAGCAGCAGGTCATCTGCCTCATCTTCCTGCACTGCAATATCGGCATCTCGTGTCACCCGAAACAGGTAATATTCCTGAATGTTCATCCCCGGAAACAGAAATTCCAGGTTGTGGGCAATCACCTGTTCTAATGGAACGCCTGCCCAAAGGGTGTGCTGTCCGTTCTGCTGCTGCAAGTCTTCTGGCAAAACCACAAACCGAGGCAGAATGTTTGGCACCTTTACTCTGGCAAAGTGTTCCGTTCCGTTTTCCGGGTCTTTTGCCACCACCGCTAAGTTCAGGCTGAGGTTAGAAATGTGGGGAAACGGATGCCCCGGATCGACGGCCAGCGGCGTTAGCACTGGGAAAATTCGCTCCTCAAAAAACTGCCGCAGAAAAAACCGCTGCTCCTGAGTTAGGTCAATATAGTTGAGTAAATGAACGCCCTGCTCTGCCAGCTTTAGCCGCAATTCCTGCTCAAAGTGCTGATGTTGCTGTGTCACCATCGGGCGCAGATAAGGACAAATCACATCAAATTGTTCTTGTGGAGTCATGCCATCGGGAGTTAGTTTGTTCACTTGCGCTTCGATCTGTTCTTTAATTGCAGCGACCCGCACCATGAAAAACTCGTCCAGGTTAGAGCTAAAAATGGCAGTAAATTTAAGCCTTTCTAACAAAGGAACACGGGAATCTAACGCCTCATGCAGCACTCGCCTGTTAAACTCCAGCCAGCTCAGTTCCCGATTGAGATAGCGCTGAGATAGGTCGCTCAAACTAACTTCTGGAGTAATATCTTTTGCGGTAGTCATAGCTCTGCACAAGGTTAAGTCATTTAGGATACTCCCAGAAATAACCCAAAAGCGAAAGTCTTCTTGCAAACATCTGTTTTGATTTGGGGTGGTGTAGTTGCGAGAGGGAGGAGGGAGGAGGGAGGAAGTGCGTAAGTCTTGCTGTTAAAGAATTGTATTAGCAAGTGGCAGTTTGCGGAGGTAGTGACTCAACAGGAAACATAGGGGCACTCCGAGCAGCGTTACCCCCAAAAACTTGAGCAATGGTGAAATGGGCAGCGGGGCAAACCCAATCTGGAGCGCAACCACGACCAGAACGTGAATTAGATAAACCGCGTAGGCATTGGCAGATAGCAGTCTTTCCCACTTGCCCTGTCTGTTAAAGTATTCACGAAATAGCGTCAGGATGCCGATGCACAAACCAATGCAGATGGTAGTTTCCCAGAAACTCCAGAGGAGCGATCGCCAATTCCACCCACCGCTAGCCACAATTCGTGTGGGAAACCAGGATTCTCCGCCCAGCGCGTAGACATATCGCAGCAAAACCGCTCCCAGCCCAACGCCGAACCAGATAAACCCTTGCTGTCGGGGCAACCTACGCAACCAATCGTGATGATAAGCGATAATGCCGATCGCAAACAGACTGAGATATTGAGGCAGGTGAGCGACCTCAGTAGGAATTCCTAATACGTCTGTCCAGGTGTCAATTGGATAGCGAATTCGAGTAATAAACGATATGCCAGACAAAAGAACCAGATACACAAGGATGAGCCAATGGTCTGGAAAGGCTTGTTTACGCTGAGATTCGGATCTTGCATTCCGCCGAATTATTCCACGCCACAGGGCATAGCAGACGGCATAAACTAGCAAATGCATCAGAAACCAGAGATGTCCTGCCTGCATTTGGGGCTGTTTGAGATAAACCTGAACCAGAAATTGACCGAAGGATTCCTCTCTGGGTTCAGCCAGGTAGAAGACTGGGGGAAACACTAGCAGGGCAAAAATAGAATTGGAATCCCTAACCGCAGAAATCGCTCTTGCAGAAATATCTTTGTCCCTTTCCGCGCATAGGCACCAGGCATAAAATAACCCGAAATCAGGAAAAACAGACCCATGAAGAATGCGGCATTAGTCGCAAAAAATGCGCCTAAGATATCAGCCCGTTCTGGATTGAAAACTAGCCACGTTCCCCCAGTGGGCCCGTAGGGTTGCCCTGCATGATGGGCAATCACCAAAACGGTCAGAAAGACTCTTACGTTGTCTACAAACCAGAGGCGTGAGGGGTTGTCTTGTCCAGATTCCATATTGGGTAGTGCAGCCGCTTGGGAGGGAAGGATTTTGTCCCTTCGCCAGTTTGTCCAACTCTTCTATTAAATTCTATTAAAAGATGAGAGATGCACTCCCGCCAATCAAGGGTGCATCTCTCATCTTTATAATATTCAATCTTTAACCGGGAAGGAAGTAACCTTTACGCTTTACGCCTACCGCAACTTGCGGCGACGGGCTGCAAACACACCGCCAATCAGACTCAAACCAAGAACCGTAGTGGGTTCGGGAACAGTTACCTCATCATCATCATCATCGTCGTCACCAGGCGTTCCGCCGAGCAGTTTGTCACTACCTTCACCCCTGACAGTTCCACCCCGTACTTGCTGGAAGCGAGCCGCGATATCAACCCTATCGTTGTTGTTGGAGTACGCACTGAGGAATTCTGCTTCTAGCTCTGCTGCTGTTTTTCCAGGAACAAAGCCAGTCACCACAAAACTAATCTGGGCTGTCGCTCCTTCAGGTAAAGCATCATTGGCGTTGCCACCCTCAAAGTTGTTGTTGTCGGCAATACCGATGCTGAAATTACCAACAGAATTGCTGAAAGGAGTAAATCTAACATTAGTCAAAAATGTATCAAAGTATTTGTCGCCTGCGAAAGAACTGGCCGTCAGACCAGGCAGTAGATCTAGAGCGATTCCTGTCAGTTTAGACGTAGTTGCGCCGTCTCCAAAGTTGACGCTGCCTGTCGTGTTTTTAATTTCGAGGTCAACTTTGATAGCGTTGGGAGTGCTAGAAGGTACATCGCTAAAGTTGAAGGTTAGCAGGGCTGAAGCTCCCGTTGCTGAACTGTTAGAAGATTGGCTACCCTGTCCCAATGAGAAGGTAAATGCTTGAGCCGGAACGGAGGAGAGAAGGGCGATCGCCAAACTACCCACCGCAGCAGGCAGAAGTGCAGTTATTTTCATGTTCAAAGTTCTCTATTGAAGAAGCGACGAGAGGTTGTTCACCAGTTACTTCTTGAGTATGTAATATTTGCTACGTATTTGACAGTAACTTCACGCAGACTTTAGCGAAACGTAGCGAACTTTACCTTTTACTAAAAATTAATGGATTTTAACCCTTATGGATTTATAGCGGTAGCCATATTGATTAGGACATAACCCAAAATTCATACCTGGATCAAGCAACGCCTAAATTGAATTTGTATTACAAGGATGCTGTCAGTAATTCAAAGGCGGTTTGGAGGGTATCTGCTTCTTCAACGGGCTTATCTTTACGCCAGCGCAGAATGCGCGGAAATCTAACTGAGATGCCCGATTTGTGGCGCTTTGACTCGGCGATTCCCTCAAATCCGATTTCAAATACCTGAATGGGTTCAACGGAACGAACGGGTCCAAATTTTTCAATGGTGTGTCTGCGAATCCACTTATCTAGCTCATTGATTTCGTCATTGTCCAATCCTGAGTAGGCTTTGGCAAAGGAGACGAGTTCTCCATTTTGCCAGAGGGCAAAGGTGTAGTCAGTAAATAGGTTCGCCCGCTTGCCTGTACCTGCCTGAGCGTAAATCAGGACTGCATCCAGTGACATTGGATTGACTTTATATTTCCACCAGTAGCCGCGTTTACGCCCAACCAAGTAAGGACTGTCTTTCGCTTTAATCACCAGTCCTTCGGCACCTTGCTGGCGCGATCGCTCCCTCAGTTCCTGCAAATCTGTAAACGACGCAAAGCTCAGCGGAGCAGAAACCGTTGTCAAACTGGCAGGAAAGGAGGTTAACAACTCAGCCAGAAGGTTACGCCGTTCGAGCAGCGGTTTTTCTCGAATATCTTGATGGTGATGCTCCAGCAAATCGTAGGCGATAAAGTGAACTGGATTTTCTGCCAGCAGTTTCTTAGTGACAGATTTTCGTCCCAGTCGCTTTTGCAGAGCGTTGAAGTTCATGGGGCGATTGCCCTCCCAGCAAAGAATTTCACCATCCAACACATGACCATTGGAAAGTGACTGAAAACCCTCCACCAATTCTGGAAACTGCTGAGTAATTAGATCTTCCCCTCGCGACCAGATGAATACCTCATCGGCTCGTTTGATGATTTGAGCGCGAATGCCATCCCATTTCCACTCGGCTTGCCATTGGGTAGGGTTTTCTTCCTGAAAGCGGTCCTCGTCGAGTGGGGAAGCCAGGAAAAAAGGATAGGGCTGGCTCGGTGCAAGTTCTTCACTGTCGGTTTGAATCAGTTGGCGATAGAAGTTTACTGTCGGCTCAAAGTCACCCATCAGTCGATGCGCCAGAACCGATTCGGGTAAGTTGTATTCTGCCGATAGCGCCTTCACCAAAAGCTTCTCAGACACGCCCACCCGAAACGCGCCCGTCAAAACTTTGTTTAAGACAAAAACCTCTGTATCTTCCAGGGAAGCCCACCAGGAAACAACTAAATCCCGCAGTTCTGCCTCAGACTGAACGGTTTTAACCTGGGGAATCACCTTTTCCATCCACTCGTGTAGGGGGCGATCGCGCTTTTCTTGTGCCTCCAGTGGACTGTGACGAAGGAGGAGGGCGATCGTTTCGGCTGAATCTCCCACATGGGCGTAGCAGTCTTCAAACAGCCACTCTGGGATGTCCGAAATTTGCAGGAAAACATCTCTCAACACCCTGGAGGTAATCAGTCGCTTTCGGGTTTTCCTAAAAATAGGTAGATTGCCCAAACCGCATTTTCGGGAGTTTCATCATAAAAATATTGCCGTAACGCTCTCACCTTTTCGTTGGTTGAGGTGGTTGCGTCAACCTGCTGAAACAGTTGAGAAAACCGTTTCATTAAATGTCTCCTTCCCCTTCAAACAAAGTCTTTAAGGGCAGCGCGTCTAAACCGTAGGTTTCACACAGGTAGCGAGAAAGCACTTCAGACTGCCCGTGAGTCACGTACACCGTTTTAGCGCCCGTTTGCAAAATGGTATTCACCAAACCTGACCAGTCCGCATGGTCAGACAACACAAATCCGCGCTCATAGCCGCGCCTGCGTCGGGCCCCGCGAACGGCCATCCAGCCGGATGCAAAGGCAGTTTGGGGCTGCACAAAACGTTTCATCCAGGTGGAGCGGTGCGCCGAAGGAGGAGCTAACACCAGATCGCCTATGTATTTGTGGCTGCGAGGCATTTCAGTCGTACAGATAGTCTCCAGCATTTTCACGCCAACCTGTCTGTAAATTTCGGTGAGGACGTGAACTGCGCCGTGTACGTAGACGGGGCGATCGCTAAACTTACACAATTCACCTAAAATTCGCTGCGCCTTGCCAAAGGAATAGCAAAACAATAGCGAAGGGCGTTCTAAATCACTCTGCCACCATTCATAGATTTGTCGGCAGGTTGCCTCACCCGTTTCCCACTCGTAAATGGGTAAACCAAAGGTCGCTTCGGTGATAAATACATCACAGGGAATCACCTCAAACGGAGCGCAAGTCGGGTCTGCACCGCGTTTGTAGTCACCTGACACCACCCACACTTCATCGCCACATTCCACCCTAATCTGGGCGGAGCCGAGGACGTGTCCGGCAGAGTGAAAGGAAACCCAGGTATTGCCCAACTTCAGTTTTTCACCGTATTCGACTCCCTGAAGCTTAATCTCATCGCCCAGACGTTTCCTCAAAATCCCTTCTGAGACGTGAGTAGCGACGTATTGATTTGCACCAGAGCGGGCGTGGTCAGAGTGGGCATGAGTAATCAGGGCACAGTCTACCGATCGCCAGGGGTCAATGTAAAAACCACCCTGCTCACAGTACAGCCCTTCCTGACGCACGGTAATCAACGACATGAACCCAAAACGCTGCTTAATGAACTGTTTTAGCTTAGCGTAATTAGCTTTATCGATTGATGTGACTGTACACGTCTAGAGCCATTGACAAGCCTCAACCCTCTCCATAAGCTTAAAGCATGAAGGTCAGGGATATAATCAAATTAATTGAGCAAGATGGGTGGTATTTGGCTCGAACGCGGGGCAGTCATCGTCAATATAAACATCCTGATAGATTAGGTTTAGTGACTGTGCCAGGAAAACCGGGAGATGATCTGGCTCCGGGAACGTTAGACAGCATTTTGAAACAAGCGGGACTGAAATGATGCAATATCTTGTCGTGATTGAGAAGACAGAAACTGGATATTCCACCTATTCTCCTGATCTACCGGGTTGTGTCTCGACTGGAGCAACCCGTGAAGAAGTTGAGCAAAATATGCGTGAAGCAATAGAGTTTCATCTGGATGGTTTAAAGTTGGAGGGACTAGAGATCCCACAACCTACAGCTTCATCCGCCTATGTTGAAGTCGCCGCCTAATGTTCCGGCTGAGCGGACTTCGGTACCTATGCTACGACACCAGCCGGATTGTTAGCCTGTTGTCTACTATTCTAATACCAATTTAGTTTGAGCCTGCACAGAATGAACCCTGGTGGAACAAGGGGCTTAAGCCCCTTGTTCAGCGCAACTTCATAAAGAATTGGTATAATTCGATATTTTTCCTTTCAGCTTGCTCAATACTTCTGCTGCCTCCTGTTGTCGGCATTTATCAGCATATAGACGCTCAATCACATAGTTTACAAGCATCAATAAATTGTCTGCATCTTCAACTTTCACTTGCTTTGCAAACGTTAAATGATCCGAGTGAGTTCCCTCATTACCAAGTTCTCTAATTCCTTGAATAATGGCTATTAAATCTTCTGACATTCGTTCTTGTTCAAATAACTGAATAAGCCTTTCATTAAGATTGACAAAATGGCTTTTACCTTTGTTGTTCAAACTCTGAGCAGGAACTTTAAAGTCATTACAAATCTCTTCTAGTACTGCTCTACATAAAATAAAGCTTGCACGCGGAGACTTAGACAAAACAGATTGAGCTTGGTAGGTGACTTCAGCAA
This sequence comes from Leptolyngbyaceae cyanobacterium SM1_4_3, assembly GCA_012031415.1. Lineage (GTDB taxonomy): Bacteria > Cyanobacteriota > Cyanobacteriia > Elainellales > Elainellaceae > JAAUTN01. Next base: position 12,836 of record JAAUTN010000094.1, read on the forward strand.
TAGATCGGGGAATCGCATGATGAAGCCGCTTGTTTGGAGCGTGTAAAACTGTTCGATGATACTCCCTATAAAGCTCTTTTTCTACATCATCCCTATTTATCTCGTCTTCATCGTCATTCCCTAATGCGGAGTAGCATATGAGAGTTGCCTCATTACAAGCTAGGCACGTAAAGATTTCAAAGATCTCAATGGTGTAGTATGAATTGTCATAATCTCCCCTTCGATGTCGAAATGTAGATTCACGCTTCATCAAATTGCCACAATTGCAAAATTCTCTTTCTGTCCCAAGCTCGTACAACATCAATGTAAATCTCCTAGCCTACCCTACTGGAAATCGCTGTAAGTCGGTTGAACCTGATTCAAATGTCCCCCTAGAAGCTCGGTTCAACTCGTTAAAACGAGTTTTAGCTTTGAGCGAGATTGATCTCAAGGCTCTAGTGCAATGCCTCCTACTACTGGTACAGGATCTCAGTATAACTTTGCTACTCCTTTGTTCAGGGCTGAAGGCGTTGTTTGAAATGCCCGTGTTGCTGCGCTAAAGCTTCCAGCTTGGACACTTTGAATGAAGGCGATCAGTTCAGGAAGTGGGTTAAGCAGTGAGTTCCGTAAAGTCTTAGGGGCAAATGGTTATTTGCCCCTGCTTAAAATGTTTCTTCTTTACATTTATCGAATAAATATGCATAATGCATACATATTTAGTGGACTTGCGTTATGGAGCAGGAGCGAACTTTGAATCTTTTGGGTGCGCTGGCTTTGACGGTTGCTGATGGATTGAGTGCTGCGGTTGAGGCGATCGCCGAACAAGGGGGTGAGGCTCCTGCTGCACTGGTGACATTGGGCGTAGAACCGGGGCTTTCGATCAATGCGCTACGGAAAATTCTCAATCTTTCTCATCCTGGAACCGTTCGCTTAGTTGATCGATTAGAAGCACAGGGACTTGTAGAACGCAGGGCAGGTGCAGATGGTCGAACGCTGGCGCTGTTTCTCACGGATGCAGGGCAAGAACGACGCAGGACAATTTTGGCTAAACGGAGGCAGCAGCTACAAGGAATGGTTAGTTCGCTGACAGACAATGAACAAACTCAGCTAACCCAGCTTTTGGAGAAGATGCTGACTGCGATGACGACGAGTGAGTTACGCGCCTTTGAAATTTGTCGGCTGTGTGAGGAGGAGGTGTGTCCGGGCGATCGCTGCCCCGTTGAACAACAATACTGCCGGATGGTGAACCCATGAATCCAGTCATCATTGCTTTGAGTTACGCTTTTTGCTGGGGCGTGGGGCTGACGCTGACGAAGATTGCCCTGTCGGAAATTAAACCCACTACTCTATTAATTATTCAATTGCTGGCTAGCGTGAGTTTCTTGGCGATCGCCTGTTACTACCAGCACCGCCAACTGCCCTTCTCCTGGAGCAACCTCAAACAGGGCTTTGCAGGCATTTTTGAACCTGCTCTAGCCTACATGGTCGGCACGTTTGGGGTAGAAATGACGACTGCCAGCAAAGCAACATTAATTGGCTCCTCTGAAGTGATTCTGACGATTTTGTTTGCCGCAGTCTTTTTAGGTGAAAAACTCACGCGAGTCAAGCTCTTGCTGGCTGGAATCAGTTTTATAGGAGTATTCCTGCTGATTTTAAGGGATGCTCAGGGTGCAAATTACACATCCCTTAGCGGTGATTTGCTGGTGCTACTGGGCACCCTCTTTGCGGTGTTTTATGTGCTTTTGAGCAAGCAGCAGATTGCCACCTCAGATCCGTTGCAGCTTACTGCGTCGCAGCAGTTTGTTGGTTTAGTCGTAACGGTGCTGTGCTTTGGTGCCTTGTCAATGCTGAATTCAAACTATGAGGTGAGTGCAGCAAATATCTCACTTCCGTTTTGGTTACTTGCGGTCGGGTCAGGCATTATGCAGTACGCCTTAGCATTTTTGCTTTACCTGACTGCACTGCGAAACTTACCCGTCAGCCATGCCGCCTTCTATGTAGCGTTAATTCCTGTGTTTGGGGTGACGAGCGCAATTTTAATGATCGGCGAGCAACCCAGCTTGACTCAATGGGTAGGAGCCGGACTCATTATCACGTCATCCTATTTTGCCAATCGGCTCAGGACGGTATAGTTCGCCTTGATCAGTCCTGTGAAGTAGGCAATGTCCGGTCTGCGGAGTGGGGCAGGAGCGATCGCCATCTATCAAAAAATGGTGAGGGTAGAGCCTGACTGAGGCACAACTGCAACATGACTGGCGATATCGAGCGTATCCGACCGACGATAGGATTCTGGCAATACCCGAATCCTTGAAAGCGGAATTTCTAACAGGGTTGGGGTTTCAGCAGTGGGAAGTCCGTACAGTTCTCCGCTGGGGCTAGTCACGACAATGAGACGGGCAACGGCTTCTTCAACAGGACTGGACTTAAACAAACGCTGATGCAAATCAATCACAGTTACTTCAAAGTTATCGATATGGGCGATTCCAACTGAGTTTAAGCCGCTGCCGTGAGCCGCTCTAAACGGAACAACTTTGTAGACTAGTTCAATTCGCACGGCTAGCTTAAGATTGCCTACCCGAAAGACGACCAGTTGTAGCTTGGGTTCAGTTTGTAGAGCTTTGGATTGAGCAAGATCAGGACGGGTAGGGGTAGGGTAAGAATTCATGGTTGATAGATGGAAGATGATTAGGTGCTAGTTGTCCTTAAACAAGGGGCTTAAGCCCCTTGTTCTGTAAGCGGGTAGTTTTTGGGGTAATTTACTGGGCGATCGCAGGCAAGGCTTTATTTGATGGATCGGCTATGTTTTTTAGAGTTGTGATAAATTCTTGCTCCAGATACGGTTTTGTGAAATAGGCGCTGGCTCCTAGCCGAGTAGCAAGCCAGCGATGTTTTTCATTGCCGCGAGAGGTAAGCATCACGGTGGGAATGGCTGCTAGTTTTTCATCTTTGCGGCGCTGACTGAGGAATTCAAAACCATTCATGTTGGGCATTTCAATATCACAAACGATGACTTGCACAGTCGTGTGCTGCAACTGGTCGATCGCCTCTCGTCCGTCCCTGGACTGCAAGACCCGAAAACCTGCCCGCTCCAGAGAAAGTGCAGCCGTTCGCCGCAGCGTTGCGGAGTCATCAATAATTAACACCGTTGGAGCTTGTGCTGTTTTAATGGCGGGTGGTTTTTTGGCGCTAGTGGTCTGAGATTGAATGGCAGGCATGGATTCATAGGCTGTCACCATTGGAGGAACGGAAACCTCTGTGTGTTGACTCATGCTCAGTGCCAGAAGCGCAGCCCCATCAATCACAGGAACCAGGCTGCCATCCCCTAAAATGGTGCAGCCGTAAGCATAGCTAGGAGGGGCGATCGCCGGACCAAAAGGCTTGATCACTAGTTCCTGCTCTGTCACCAGGCGATCGACCTCTAGAGCAAAAATTTGCTGATCTTGACGTAATACCAGCATCGGCAGTGCCCAGTCTTTGGGTAGTGAAATGGTGGACAGAGCCTTGATGGGCGGGTTTTCGGGTAGCGGGCAACTGTAGCTAAGCAAGTCAGTCAAGCGATAGGTGGGAATGATTTGCTCTCGCCAGTTGAGGTAGCGCTGAGTGCCCGACTGCTGTACCTGACCCGATTGAGGAGTTAGAATTTCTTCGATGCTATCGGCGGGTAAAGCTACAGCGGTAGAGTCAACTAGACAAATCACCAGTTTGGCAATGGTTAAGGTGAGAGGCAACTGTAGGGTAAAAATGGTACCTCGCCCCGGTGCAGAGACGACGTTGACAGTCCCTTTAATCGACCGCAACTGCGATCGCACCACATCCAGCCCTACACCCCGCCCCGATAGCTCCGTTACTCGTCGAGCCGTAGAAAACCCTGGTTCAAAGATGAGTTCATACAGTTGCGCCGGGTTTACTGTTGCAGCCTGTTCTGGAGTTAGCCAACCGAGGGCGATCGCCCGACTGCGAATCCGGTTCAGATCTAAGCCCTGACCATCATCCCTGACCTGAATAATGGTTTGATTGCCTTTGTGATAGGCCCGGATTTCAATTTGCCCCTGTTCTGGTTTGCCTCGCTGCCGTCTCACGTTTGCAGGCTCAATCCCATGATCAAAGGCATTGCGAAGTAAATGCAGCAGCGGATCAAACAGTTTCTCTAAAATCGCTTTATCGACCAATACACCCGCTCCCGATAACTTCAGCGCAACGGGTTTGCGATAAGTAATCGACAGGTCGCGAATCATGCGAGGAAAGCGATTGATCACCTCCCCCAGCGGAAACATTCGTGCCCAGATCAACTCATCTCGAAGCTGCGCCAACATATTCCGCTGTTGATCCAAAATTTGATTGGATTGCCCAGCAAACAAAGTCACATCATCTACGGTTTCCTCAAGCTGGGCGATATTCTCCAAAATTTCCTGGATCTGGGTATGCAAAGCACCATAGCTATCCATTTCCAGCGGGTCAAACTCAGCCAGGGCAGACGTAACAGACATATCTGGGAAAGCAGAGTTGAAGCTACGAGATGGAAACCTTGCCGCTGCGGGGGTGTCTGTCTGAACTGCTGAAACGCTCGCCCGCTGAGAGTTGTGGCGTTCTGGCTCGACTAACATCTGGTCAGACAGTTCCCGCAGATGACCCACCGTGCCTCGAAATTGGGTAAAACGGTTGAGCAGTTCTTTTAGGGCATTGCGAAGCTGTTCGTTTTGCAGCGATAGACCGTCCCGATTGATTGCCAGTTCACCCACTAAATTGTTCATGCGTTCAAGTCGTTCTGAGGTGACTCGAACCGTGAGATTTGGCGTAATGACGGCTTCCCCTTGCTGAAGGCGGGACTGTGGCTGATTGTGGCTAATGTCGTTGCCGATCGCCTGTTGCAGATCGGCAGACTGGTTAGGGGCGATCGCGCTACTTTGATGGGTCTGAATTTGACTCGACTGAGTTTGCAGTGAGTTGTGTTGAGCAGGTTGGGGTGGCACCCGTTTGCTGGCTCCATCTTCAGCAGACTGTATTGTGGGAAGGCGATCAAAGATTTGGGCGATCGCCTGAACAGCCGCCGTCAAATTCTCAGGTACATCACTTTCAAGTGCATCACTTTTATTTACATCACTTTCAAGTGCGTCGCTTCCAGGTACATCACTTCTATTTGCATCACTTTCAAGTGCGTCCAACTGCTCAAAGGCAGGCATTTCTCTAGAAATTGCAGCTTCATCCAGAACAAACTGGTGCCGTGTGAATTCATCAAGCGTGACAGCACTGCTTTCGCTCAAGGCGGTTTCAAGTTGTGCTGGCTCCAGAGAACTGTTGCGACTATCTATTGAGGTGGTTTCACAAGTAGCCTCTGTTGGTATGAACACCTCTTCATAGGAGGCTGTAACTTCTGTCCCCGTTGCTGATGACAAATAGGCAATCCACTCAACATCTACAGGTTCCTCGATATTCAGTAAGCTTGAGACGCTCTGGGGTAGAAGTTCCGCTTCACCCATTGATAAATCTATCGAGTGAATGGTTTCGTAGACTGTTTCAGGATCTATTCTAATTGCCTGGTAATCCTCATTTTTTGCTTCTCTACCTCCTGGTTCAGCGGATTCAGCAGATGCACCTTCACCGTCTTCAGGACTGCGCTGAATCGAGAATGGCTCAAATGAACTAGTCCCGCTGCCAAAGATATCTTCGAGCAGCGGCATAGCAGCATCAAGGGCAACGGATTCGGCAGCAGAAACAGGCAATGCCTCAGGCGCAATTGGAACAGTGAGTGCCGTCAACGCTTCAGAGGGAATTGGGTTAGATTCTGCCTGGGTTGCGGTGCCAGCTAGCACTGCCTGTCGGCTGCGTTCAAAGTCAGCCATTGCCAGCCTGGTAATTTCTAGCACTCGATTGGGGTTTGCTCCCAGCGCCGTTTTTACCGCTGCGGCGATCGCCTCAAACTCCGGCAGATTCATCAATTCAGCGAATCCCGCAAAAACTTCTACCTGGGCCCGCAATTCACCCGCTACCTCATAGTTTTGGGGATTGGCTAGGACTGCCGCCAAACGTTCTAACCCTTGAGCGACATCAATCTCCAGGATTGAGGAAATCATGTCAACGCCCAGATCAGAAGAACTGGGAATGTAGTTTTCCGTTTGGCTCAGGGCATCTCCAAAGCGTTCTTCAATTTGACTGAAAACGGGTTCAGCAAGGGTCAAGGCTTGCTCTGCATCAAAGGCACCCATCGTAATTCGCAGCATCAGGGGTAGCCGTAGGCAGTCATAGGCTTGGAGCAACTGACCTTCTAGCTCAGCGTCAATTGTTAAGCTGTCGCTGTAAAGAGCCTTGAAAATGTTTTCTAAGCGATGTGATAGGGTGCGATCGCCTCCAAACCCACGCTAGCGGCTCCTCCTTTAATCGAGTGGGCTGCCCGCATGAGATCGTGGACTTTAGCGGTGTTGCGCTCCTGCTGCAACGTCAGCAACCCAGCTTCAATCACCTGCAACAGTTCAGGAGCCTCTTGAATAAAGAATTGATAGGCTTGGTCACGGATGTCGGGGTTGATTGCCATGATGCATGGGAGGAGGTTAAGGGGTTAGGGGAGGGAAGGGGCTGGGGGCTAGGGGCTAGGGGAGGGAGGAGTAGCTCAACTGATTTCAACGGACTTCAGTTGACTTTGAACTGCCCCACCTCGATTTGCAGCGCTTGGGCAACCTGACGCAGTTGGTCAAAGGAGGCAGCAACCTGATTGGCTTCCTCCGAGGTGCGGTTAGCAATCAGCACCACACCCTGCATCGTTTGAGTCACCGTCCTGGACGCTTCGGTTTGCATCGTGGCAGCCTGGGCGATCGCCTTCACCTGACGGCTAATCTGAGCGGTTGCAGCGGTAATCTGGTTGAGGCTCTGGCGGGTTTCATCCACCAGTCGAGTGCCGCTCACCACTTGCTGGGTGCCAGCTTCCATCGTTGCCACCACTTCGTTGGTTTCCGCTTGAATGCTGGCAACCAGCTTACGGATTTCTTCGGTGGCATCCGCCGACTGCCTGGCCAGTCCTCGCACTTCTGCGGCAACCACTGCAAAGCCACGTCCTTCCTCCCCCGCCCGTGAAGCCTCAATCGAAGCATTGAGGGCCAGCATATTGGTCTGAGCAGCAAAGCTGCCAATCAACTCGACCACAGCAGAGATCCGCTGGGAAGACTCCCCCAGATGCTTCACCTTCTTGGCAGTTTCAGCCACCGTTGCTCGAATCGCTTGAATTCCTTCGACGGTGCGGTTCATCGCTGCGTCTCCGTCCTCTACCGTTTGGGCGGCTTGTTGGGCAGCGGCTTCGGCTTGTTGGGCGCTGACGGCAACCGCTTGCACGACCTCTGACATTTCTTCAATGTGAGCCAGAGCCGTGTTAATTTCGGCGGCTTGTCGCAGCGCCTCCTGGGAGAGGGCTTGCACCGAGACTTCGTTGTCGCGAGTGGCGCTGTCAACTTGAGTGGCGGCGGCTTGCACCTGAGCGACGATTTTGCGTAAGCTTTCCACCGT
>JAAUTN010000476.1 GCA_012031415.1 Leptolyngbyaceae cyanobacterium SM1_4_3
CGCTGAGAGAGCCGCCCAAGTCAGTGGTGATCAGCTACCAGCAGGGCGACTCGGTGGAACGTGAGGCGTTTTTAATTTTGCTAGACAACGCGACGGGCGCAACTTATGAAGCGATCGCCTCCCTCACCCGCAACACTGTCACCTCCTGGAAACACATCCCCGGTGTGCAGCCCAACATCATGCCCGATGAACTGTCAGAGTGCGAGGCGGCAGTAAAAGCAAACCCAGAGTTTCAGGCGGCGATCGCTAAACGTCATCTCTCCCTCGATTCGGTTGTGGTTGACCCCTGGGCAATTGGTCACTTTGGCTTACCGGGAGAAGACGGCATTCGGCTATCGCGCTGTCTTTGCTACGTTCGCACTACGCCCAGCAGCAATTTTTACTCGCGCCCGATTGATGGACTCGTCCCCGTCGTTGACCTGAACACAATGCAGGTTCTACGAATTGAAGACATAGGCGTTGTTCCTGTACCACCAGAGCCAGGGGAATACGCGGCTGAGTTTGTGCAAATGCGAACAGATATCAAACCGCTAGAAATCACCCAGCCGCAAGGCCCCAGCTTTGAAGTAGACGGACATCATGTGCGTTGGCAAAAGTGGCAGTTTCGTATCGGTTTCACCCCCCGCGAAGGGCTGGTGCTGCACACTGTCGGCTATGAAGATCAGGGCAAACTGCGCCCCATTCTCTATCGCGCATCCCTGGCAGAAATGGTGGTGCCCTATGGCGATCCGCGATCGCAGCACTTCCGCAAAAACGCCTTTGACGTAGGGGAACATGGTGTGGGGGTACTGACCAATTCCCTTCGCTACGGCTGCGATTGCTTAGGCGAGATTCGCTATTTTGATGCAGCAATGACCGATAGCCGGGGCGAAGTCGCCATCATTGAGAATGCGATTTGTCTGCACGAAGAAGACTTTGGCGTTTTGTGGAAGCACACAGACTGGCGATTGGAGAGCGTTGAGGTGAGGCGATCGCGTCGTCTAGCGGTCTCCTTTTTCTGCACCGTAGACAACTACGAATACGGCTTCTTCTGGTATTTTTACCAGGACGGCACCATTCAATATGAGGTGAAGCTGACAGGTATTTTGCTTTGCGGTGCGCTAGCAGATATGCCTAAATACGGCACTTTAGTTGCGCCCGAAGTCAATGCCCTCAACCATCAGCATTTCTTTAGCCTGCGGCTAGACTTTGACATTGACGGCGGCAACAACTCGGTTTACGAAGTAAATACCGAAGCAGAGCCAATGGGGGCAGAAAATCCCTACGGCAATGCCTTTTTCGCCACCTCAACTCTATTCAAAACGGAACTGGAAGCACAGCGTATCATCGATCCGCTGGCAGGTCGCTATTGGAAAGTGGTCAATCCGTCTGTGCAAAACCGTTTGGGGCAGCCCGTCAGCTACAAAATCATTCCCGGTGACAACATCTTGCCGTTTGCTCACCCCGAATCCCCGATTCTAAAACGAGCCGGATTCATGACCAAGCATCTGTGGGTCACGCCCTATGCAGAGGACGAGCGCTTTTCGGCAGGCGAGTATCCTAATCAGCATCCGGGTGGGGAAGGCTTACCCAAATGGACGCAGGCAAACCGCCCCATTGAGAATACGGATGTAGTGGTGTGGTACACCTTTGGACATCACCACATTCCCCGCCCTGAAGATTACCCAGTGATGCCAACTGCCTACAGTGGTTTCATCCTCAAGCCAGTCGGATTTTTTGATGCAAATCCAGCGCTGGATGTGCCGCCCTCAGCATCGAAGCACGGTTCTTGTCACTAACGGGGAAGAAACCAACCTATAAATCTAGGGGTATCGTAGTTTGGGTGGAGCAAAGCAGAACCCAACTTACATCAGAAGATTTGTCAGTCAATCAGAGCATTTGTCTCCAATGTAGGGGCGGTTCACGAACCGCCCCCATAGGATTAGGGCTGATGCAATCGGAAATCGTTGTAAGTGACTAGTGCTCTATCCAACCGTTAAGCTCAACGAGTAATTGGTGGGTGCGCTACTATTTCTCGGACTTACCCTAAAGAAGTAAGCACCCTCCTGCAAATCTCTCGTAATCTCAGACAGAAAATTAGAGCTGAAATTTGTGTCAGAGGCGATGAGTTCACCGTTATCAACTAGTCCATTGTTGTTGATGTCTCGAATCAACTCAATGAAAGTGTTTGCAGATGAACCATTCACTCTTGCCTGAAGATTAGCATCGTTATTCAACGTAAATCTGTAGGAGTCATTGGGGTCTAGAATTCCAATATGTTCTCTGGTAGAGAATGTACCGGAAAGCGCTCCTATATTTCGAGCAGTAGATAGCGTATTCCCCGGATCGGGCAATTCGTTGCCACCAAAAGGAGTGACGACTAAATTCATCTCGTACAAGGTAGGAACACTTTCGTTCCTAGATTCCACTTTGAAGAAGTAATTGCCCGTTGGCAAATCTTGAGTGAAGTTAGATATAAAGGTTGAGCTGAAATTGGTATCAGCAGCCAGAATTTCACCGTTATCAACCAAACCATTGTTGTTGATGTCTCGAATTAGCTGAATTTCAGTATTGGCGGATGTAGCGGTGACGGTGGCCTGAAGGTTGGCAATATCATCTAAGGTGAATCTGTAAATATCACTTGAATCAATTTCGCCCACGTGCTCTCTGGCAGAAAAGGTGCCAGACAGTACGCCTAGATTACGAGCGGTAGATAACGTGTTGCCAGGTTCAGGGGATATGTTGCCACCAAAAGGAGTCGCTACAAGACTAAGCTGATACCGGGTTGAGGCACTGCTGTTTGAAGGCGTGACTCCGATATAGTAGGTACCGCGTGGCAAGTCTTGAGTAACTTTGGAAAGGAAGGTTGAACTGAAATTGGTGCCAGTCGCTAAGACCTCACCATTGTCAACCCGGCCGTTGTTATTGCTGTCTCGGATCAACTGAAGTCGAGTATTTGCAGATGAACCCGTGACAGATGCCTGGAGGTTTGCAATGTCGTTTAAGCTGAACTTATAGAAATCTTGTTGGTCGGTGGTGCCGACGAAATCCCGATTGACGTAGGTTCCAGAGAGAACACCAATCTTGCGGGCAGTACTCAGGACTTCTCCCGGTTCGGTTCGCCGTGCGGAAGCCGTGAGTCTATAGCTAACTTCTCCACGAACGCGCTGAACCCCAATGTAGTACGTCCCTTCTGCTAGTTTGCCTTTGAAGGATTGGGGTCGGGTGCCAGTTCTAAAGCTTTGTACGACAGCACCACGAACATTTCGTATAGTGACTGTTGCGCTTGCTCTACCTACCACTCGTCCAATGGACAATCCAAATTCACTGACTTCAGATAGGGTAAATTTTGCGAAGTCAATTTTGTCGCTTTGTCCGACTCGTCCATTGATCGGTTTGCTGCCGGATAATCTGCCCAGGTTGCGAGCGCTTCTCAGGGTGTTGTCTCTGTTGCTAATCGACATAAATTCTTCCGTAAATGGAATAGGTTGATGAACCCAAACAAGTCAGCTTCATCTCAAGGTTTGGAGTTTTGTAGTTTTTTGTACAAAAACCTTCCCGATGGTAGGACTAAATTTGCGTGGCGTACTGAAAATTTCAGTACGTTGCTATGAAAGTAATGTAAAGATTCTGTCGGTAGGCGATCGCCCTTCCCTTAGGCGAACATCGTTGGGTCAATCCGCTTAGATGAACTGGACTGCACTTCACTGCACTCAATCTACAGATTTGGCTCAAGCTCAGGGAGTATAATTTTTTTCAGGCGCGGCATTTAAGTTAAAGTAGTGCTGAAGATTTAAGCACAGTTTCCGAATGCTAGCTCCTTGCTTGATCGGATTTGCCCTTTCAGAATTTCTGAAATTTGTAAGGAGCCAAACTTTGGCAATGTCGAAGCAAACGGTGCTTTTGTAGCGACTGACAATGCTTTTGTAACGACTGACAATGCTTTTGTAGCGACTGACATTGCTAATATGACGGGCAACAATGCTTTTGCATTGACGACATAGCCATGTAAGAAACGACAACGCTTTTGTATCGCCTCTCATGGCTTTATATCACCGCTCTGGTATCAATTGACCCTGCTTCTGCCTTTTCTGATTACGCGGCAGAACCGTTCAACTGGCTTATCCCTGCCCTTTTGCTGCCATTTGCCGAACAGCGCTATGCAGGTGGGGATTGCCCTCGTTCCAGAAGACGATTTGCTTGATTTTGCTGATTTTCCAACCTTTCAGCGTTCTTGCTAGCGTGTGAATGTAATAGCCATGCGTGTTAAAGCGATTCACGCCCGTATAGTGAGGATGAAATCGATTGATTACAACACAGGACACGCAGGTTGCCTCGTCTGTCTCAATCGTCAGGTTGAGGTTGGTCAACTGATGTTGAGTTTTAAGGCTGCTGAGGGCAGCACGTCTCGACTCGACAAAATCATCGGCTTTAATCCTGATTGCAGGCTCGTTTCGTAAGTCGGAGTAGTCCGCTTCAATTTCGTCCATGAAACAGGAACGGAACTGGCTCCAATCTTGCAAATCTAGGCTGCTGGCAAACCGATTGACCACATTGCTGATTTCGGCGTGATCGAGCATCAGTTCTAGTTTAATGTCCATTCTTTTCCCCTGAGACAGGCTGTTTAGCAGGACTCACTAGCAGTGTAATCTACTGGCCGCAGATTGTCCTTTTCCTTTCTACGAACGCTAGATGTGCCTGTCCGGTCAATGTGAAGGCATCGCCCCCTAAAAAGCAAAGTTTGCTAGCGATGCGATCGCCCCCACTCTACTTTGGCAAAATTCAGAATTCAGCGCT
>JAAUTN010000095.1 GCA_012031415.1 Leptolyngbyaceae cyanobacterium SM1_4_3
TGCCACCCACTCCAGTCCCTTGCGGAGGGGGTCTGGGGGACGCGCTTCGTCCCCCCAGTGGGGGGTTTGGGGGCAAAGCCCCCAAAAAAGTCTGAAATCGAGAGACAATTGATAAGATATAGCAGCAAGGATGAAGGATGGGGGATGAAATCGAACATTCGTCAAAGCTTTGCTGCTTCCCGCCTGTCCTAACCAAGCTTCGTACCGCTGTAAAGCTTCAATTGCACCATTTCCCGCAAATCTGCCGCTCCTACCCATCCGTCATTCATGAATTTTCTCACCAACCTTCTACCTCAACCTGCGCCCACCGGCCCTCGCATCAAAAAACAGCGGCGCGGCGTAGAAATCAAATCAGCAACCGAAATTGCAACCATGCGTCAGGCGGCAAAAATTGTCGCCATCGTCCTCAAAGAAATTTCAGAACTGGTTGAACCGGGCATGACCACCGCCGATCTGGATGCTCACGCCGAAAAACGCATTCGAGAAATGGGCGCAACCCCCAGCTTTAAAGGCTATCACGGGTTTCCTGGCTCCATTTGCTCCAGCATCAATAATGAAGTCGTTCACGGCATTCCCAGCCGTAAAAAAGTGATTCGTCGGGGCGACGTGCTGAAAGTAGACACAGGAGCCTACCACGAAGGCTTTCACGGCGACTCCTGCATCACCATTGCCGTTGGAGAAGTCACCGCCGCTGCCGCAAAACTAATCAAAATTGCAGAAGAAGCCCTCTACAAGGGTATTGAGCAAGTCAAAGCCGGAAATCATCTGCTTGATATTGCTGGAGCGATTCAAGATTACGTTGAAGCAAACGGCTTTAAAGTTGTCGAAGACTTCACCGGGCACGGAGTCGGGCGCAACCTGCACGAAGAACCGTCTGTGTTTAACTTTCGCACCCATGAAATGCCCAATGTCAAGCTCAAGGCAGGCATGACCCTGGCAATCGAGCCGATTCTTAATGCTGGCTCAAAACATACTCGGACTTTGGGCGATCGCTGGACCGTTGTAACGGTCGATCGCGCCCTCTCTGCCCAGTTTGAACATACTGTCTTGGTGACTTCAGACGGATATGAGATTTTGACCGATCGCAGCAAAATCTGAACTGACGCAATTACTCGTTCCCAGGTTCTACCTGGGAATGCCTTTTAGGTGGTGCCACTAGTTTGGAGGCGGAGCCTCCGTTCTGCATTCCCAAGCGGAGCCTGGGAACGAGGGAAAAGTCTAATCTGTAACCCAAAAGCTTGTAGGGGCGTAGCATTCGGGCAAGAAATTTTGGTCTATTTCAAGGTTTACCTGCCGAATGCTACGCCCTTACAGGGAACATTTGCTACTTTTCAAACCCCCTCTTAGCCCGCCTAGATTGGGTGAAACAAAGCGAAACCCAACAAAAACTAAGCACTCAGCTACCAAAAGGTGTACAAATTAAAATATGCCATGTGATGAATATTAGCTACAGTTAAAGAGGCTTGATTTCAAGATAGCCAGTGTATTGATCTCTTCTTTCTGGTCTTGCTAACAAGTTCAAAATTCCCTGCCAAACTCTCCCTTGCTCAGTTATGAAAGACCAAAGACTGAGATAGCAGTTCTCATTTTGGCTCGTCACCTGTTGTTGCCAGCCTGTTCGCTGCATCTCTGTTTGATAATGAGTAACTAGTGCTGCTACTGAAAGCGATGTGATGATATAGACCATAAACGTATAGTTCTCATTAGTATATTTGGTCTCTCTTGGAATCACCTCAGTTTGCTCAGGTACCGATAGTTTGGGAAAAGGAATTTCGCCCCACGGTTTTTGAGATGTTGATGGAGTATCTTCTGTCGGTAATCTTGTTTGCTCAGGTAATACGACTATGGGGAGAAGAGCTTGCTCCCATAACTCTTGAGGTGTTGATGGAGCATTTTCTACTGGTGGATTATCTTCTTTGAAAGGCAGCAGCCAAGTGACTTTAACATCAGTGCAGTTGAGGGCGATCGCCTTGAACGTTAACCAACACTCAATTCCATCACGAGGATGAACAAAGTTGGTTTGCTCCCAGCGTCCTTTTCTAGAAAGGGTAAATCCAAGATTTTCATACTCACTCCAGTTATGAGGTTCGCGCCAGCCCAAGCTAAAGAGTTGTTCAGTTAGATAGTCCCAAATTTGAATGAGCGGGAGAGGTACTGTCAGAAACAGTTCAGCTTTATTGCCCTGCTCGGCAAGGCTACCTAGCACTTGAGTTTGTTCTGGAAATTCTAATGTGGCAGGAAGTCCTGGAGGAAGTTGACCAATCCAGAGTTGTTGAGTTTCTATGTCAGGGAAAAAATCACTGGATATGAGTTGCCGAAGTATATCTTCTAGAATTGATTCTGTTGAGGGAATTGGAACAGAAGCTGGAGGCATAACCTGCTCGAAATCATTCACGTTTAGTATTCGTAGGGAGGCTGTAAATTGATCAACGTAATTCTCATCCGCTACAAAACTGAGAAGCAATTGCCACATTTGATCCTGCTGATCCTGAAGCTTCCAGATACTCCACCACAGCCCGTTCTGCTCTTCACCTGCCTGTTGAGTCCAGCCTGACTGCGCCAATTGTGTACTGTAATGATTGAGTAAAAGATCACTGCTGAGGGATGTTTGAATCCTGGCTTCACTTCTCAATGCTTTCTCTGAACCGCTTAAATGCCGCCCTCGCAGGATTCTCATACCCGAAGGTGGAACAAGTTGAGGAATTGGGAGCCAGTTAAGCATGTTCCCTTCCCATTCCTCCCGATGAAGAGATCGAAGCACTCTGTTGTTTGAGAGTTCAAGCTTGACGTGAGTGGAATTATTTGTTGTTGAGCAAAATCTGAGGGTAAGAGTCAACGACTGCGGAGGGTAGCAAAATGTCAAATAAGAAACCGGAGCATTACGCTGACTAGAGGCAGGATCACCAAGCAGGTGAAAATTTACCAGACCTATTGGTTCTTCATCTGACTGCCATTGAAGCCAGCCTAAAGCACGTAAACGATTGGAATACCAACTTTGGATCAGTAAGGAAGGTTGTGGTACCTGAATCAAAATGGTGAACGCAACTTGTTCCTGCTGCAAACTTGCCACTACTTGAGACTGATCTGGCAGAGGTAACTCAATCGGCAGTTCATCTGGCAGTTTTCCAAGTGAGAACTGTATCTCACCAATCATAGGGTCGGGCACAAGCAAGCGGAGAGCTAGCTGTAGAGGTACTAATTGAGAGGGTTGAACCATTGTTCTACAGGTCAAGCCAGCCTTCTAGATTGAAGTTGTTAACAGCTAATTTGATTCTGATTCATCTGAGGTTGCCTGACGAATTCTTTGTTCTAAATTTTCTTCCCATTTAGGATCACTTGGGTCGATCGTGATCATTCGCCCTGACGATTTTGAGCGATCAATATAGGCATGAAAAGCATCTGTGTCGTCTCTGTGCGCGAGAACGTACTGCCGTAATTCATCAAGACTCATCGAATCATAATTTGCTAACGTCATGGCTCATAACCTCCTGTTGGCTTGATTTCAAAGTCAAGACTCTCTCCGGCAAATACGTATAGATTTCCACTACGCTCATCCATTCTGACAAGTTCAATTGTTTTGTATTGCCAGCCAGGGTAAATTGCATTGGTCAATCGATAACAGAGCCTATAAAGCCCCTGAGCCTGTCTATTATTAGGTTCCATACTTGCTCAGTCTAACTCAACTTAACTGATAATAAAGATGTGGAAGTAGAGACTATCCATCTTTCGTAGACTAGGTGAAGCGAAACCTAACAAAGGCAACCTCTAATTCATCCTAATCCAGAAGGAACCGCCGTGTCGGGCAACGGCTGGGTCAACCTGTAACTCTTTCCAAAGGGGAAGCAAGATAGTATTTAACTCTGGGTCAACGCCGATAAAAGCGTTGGGTAATAAAATATCCAATTTGCTGCCTTCGGCTAACAGATAGGCTGCCAACATATACTGCTCAGAGTAATGGCGATCTTTCCACTGCGGCGGATAGTCAAAGGGCAAGAAAATGTCGTGAAACTGAACAAAAACGCCTCGTTTTAAGCGGGGCAAAATGTCTAGAAAAACGACCGCAACATCGGAATTCATGAACACTCGGTGAGAGTTATCTACAAATAAAAAATCGCCTTCTTCTAGCTGCTCAAACACGTTGGGGTCTACGGTTTCTACAGGCTGTCTCACCATTGAATCGCAGATGGCGTTGACCTCATCTCGTGGCTGTGGGTCAAAGGAAAAGATTTTGGTGCGTAAGTGGCCATCGGCGATCGCCCTCCTAGCAAACTTAGTCGAATTGCCTGAACCAATCTCGAAATAGCGCTGAGGGTTGCACAGTCGCAAAAGACAATAGAGTGCAGCAGAATCGCTTCCTGGCATCCATTCATTCACCCAGGCAGGCTCTTCGGGTCGGTCTAGGTCAGGCAATTTTGGCAGCTTCACCAAGTCATCTTTGTACTGTAGAAATAAATTTAGTACTTCTTTGTAGGACTGTCTGCGCCGATCAATAATTTCATGGAGCTTTGCATGAGGAGGCTTCCCATAGCCATATCGAGGCTGTGGATTGACCGGGTAATCTAGGGTGATGTCCATGCGCTGTGAGTTGTTTTCTAAGTGAATAAAATTAAGTAACCAGGCAGTGTTTTTAATCTAAAGAGATAAATCTTTAAGTAGATACTTTTTCTTGTTGGATTAAGTTAACTAAATCTCTCCACTCTGCTGAAGCAGTCAGAGAGTAGGTATCTAATCTTCCTCCTTTCTCTAAAGAAAACTTTGCGAAACTTTCTATCCAGTTTAGAACGGTTTGTGTCTTTGAAAAAGGAATGTTCTTCAAAGAATCCTTTAGCAGTTTAGACATTCCAATCAAGTCGCCCTGAGATTGCAAACGCCAAGCATTCCATATGGTGGAGCCATAGGAAATTCGTTTGGCTAATTCTTGAACCTGAAACGGATCTAGTAAGACTGTATCAGTCTCGTTTTTGCATCATCAGATAGGGCTTTTTCAATAACAGCAATATGCTCTGTCAGCATTCGTTCTTCCTTGAACATTTTTATGGCTCGTTGCTGACAGGCTTTACCCATTGAAGTACGCAAATCAGTGTCCGCAGCCCAGGCTTGAAGCGTGTCCGCCAGTTCTCTCACCGTTCCTTGGGGGTCGTGATTGGGATCAGGCAATAGCTTTCCGGTATCGCCCAATTCTTCAGGAATGCCGCTGACGGCTGAGGCGATGACGGGTAATCCTTTTGCCATTGCTTCCATCACAGATAAAGGCATTCCTTCCGCTTTTGAGGGAAATACAAAAATGTCACTTGCTGTTAATAAATCAGGCACATCAGAGCGCTGTCCCAAAAACTTTACCCGATCTGTAACGCCTAGTTTCCTAACCGTTTCCTTAAGCTGAGATTCAATATTGGAGTAGCGATCGCCCGTCCCCGTTCCAGCCCACAAAAAATAAAGCTTTTCCCAAACTTCGGTTTGTTTAAGCTGCTGAATCGCTTCTAGTAAATACTGATGACCTTTTACGGGTGCGAGTCGGGCTGAAGTGAGACAGGCGATCGCTCCCTCCGGCAATCCCAACTGCTGTCGCGACTTTTGCCGGATTGACAGATTAGGCGGTTCAAAATACTGGGCAGGGCGACCATAATGAATGATCTGAATTTTATTCTGAGGAATTCGATGAATTTGATGAATTAAATCCGCATTTTCGTGAGAAACCGCAACTAGCGCTTTGGCTTGAGTGTAATGATGGGAAACCGCATCGGTATAATCCACTCCATCGCCATAGGAAAAATTTGCACATTCAGCATTAATAAAGCCCAAAATAATCACGTAGGAAATGCCTAACTGAAGTGCGGTTTGCTTGGCAGCAAAGGTAGAAAATGGCCAGCCGTCACTAAACACAATCAGGTCAGGTTTTGCTTGTTTAAGAATATTTTCTGCGCCGTCAAGATCTTTTAGAGTGCGTGTAAAATCCTGACCGGATGTAAAGCCTAAATTAACTTGATGGATGCCTAATTCTTGCTCTCGTTCAATTTTTGTATTGAGCGGTTTGCCGTGAGCATTCGACACCTGATAGCCTAAGTTTTTGAGCTGACAAACCAGGGCGTGTTCGTATTGAGCTAAGCCCCCTTCCCCTGGATCGTCACTGTATAAAAGAATGTGTTTCATTGAGGTTGAATTGAGAGGATGTTTGAGAAGTCTAATCTATAACCCAGAAGTCTGTAGGGGCGTGGCATTCGGGCAAGGATCTTCGGTTTGTTCTGGGGTCTACCTGCCGAATGCTACGTCCTTACAGGGGCATTCGCTACTTTTCAAACACCCTCTGAGGGAATAGGGTGCGATCGCACTTCGCAAAAGACATCACTCGCTGCCAGTCTGCCGAATTAATCAAAGAGTATACATCTAATTCATAGCCATACTCTGCCGAAGCCGAAGTAAACAGATTAATCCAGTTTAAGACAGTTTCAGTCGGTGAAAGTGAGGTGTAGTTTAAGGATTTCTCCAAGCAGTTTGCCATTTCCTCACTACAACCGTCCCGGTACATTCTCCAGGCAATCCAAACTAAACTTTGATAGCGTTCCTGCGCTTTCAATTGATGAATTGAATCGGGAATATCAACCCGCTCAAAAAACTGATCCATCACGGTTTCCATGTCGGTGCGTAGCCGCGAACCGCTCGACATCAGGCTATCAGAATGCTGACGATAGCAGGCGTGAATCTGGCGAATCCAGGCAATTTCGCAGCCCATCTGTGCCAATCTCAGCATAAAGTCCAGATCTTCTCCGATCGCAAAGTTAGTGTTAAACCCATTTGCCCGTTCGCACCAATCTCGATGCAGCATTAGGGCGCTGGGTCGAGAGACTTTATAAAGCACCAGTGCAGCTAAGTCGAGTTTGGGCGCATAGTGCCAGGGTTCTACATTCGAGACAAATTTTCCGTGCTGGTCGATAATTTGCCAACCTGTTTTGACCATGCCCACGGATGGATTGGCATCAAAACAAGCAACTTGGGCAGCTAATTTGTTGGGTAAAAATAGATCGTCTCCATCCAAAAAAGCAATCAGTTCACCCCTGGCTAACCGAATGCCGCGATTGCGGGCAGCGGCGGCTCCCTGGTTTTGCTGGTAAGTGTATTGGAGGCGATCGCCATACCCCTTCACCACCTCACGAGTTGCATCCGTTGAACCATCATCAACCACAATAATTTCGTAGTCATGATAGGTTTGATTCAACACACTTTCAATTGTTTCAGCAATATATTCAGCACAGTTATATGCTGGAATAACTACACTTACTCTGGGGCCTTTTCGAGTTAGCACAGTGTTTGTTAACTGCTTCCACCCTAATAAATTGCTTAGTGCATGAGCATTCAATTCTTCACCAGAACCAAATGCATAATCGCTGAAGGATTGCACCCAATTAGCAAGGGTTGCTGAAGTTGAATAAGGTGAATAAAGCAGGGCGCGACGCAAATATTCTGACATTTTTGCCAGTTGAGAAGTTTGGTAAAATCGCCAGCCTAGCCAAACCAAATAGTTGTAATAAGCCGATTTTTCTAGTTTAGAAACAGATTCAGGTAAGTCAGGTTGAGCAAAAAAGTCTTCATAAACTGCATCAAATGATTCTGCTTGCTTCAACACATTTTGGTGACTCGTGGCACTGCTCGAATGCTTCCGATAACCTAGAGATAACTTTTCTAGCCAAGCTGATTTACAGCCCATCAACGCCAGACGGATTAGCAGTTCTGCATCCTCTGCATAGCGCAGCCGCGTGTCAAATTTGTTCGTCTCCAGCCATTTACGCCGCAGCATCAGAGCGCTGGGCAGCACGGGTCGCCACAGCAGCCAGGTTTCCAGGTTCAGATGTGGCAAACCCAGCCAGGGCTTATGTTCTGCAATGACTTCCTCGCCCTGTTCGTCAACCATGTACCAACCGCTAGACACCATACCCAGAGAGGGCTGCGCCTCAAAGCAGGCAACCTGGTCAGCTAGTTTGTCCGGCAGAAAAAAGTCGTCTGCATCCAGAAATGCGACCAATTCACCGCTAGCTTCCTGAATGCCACGATTGCGGGCACCTGATACACCCTGATTTTGCTGGTAAACATAGCGGATACGGTCGAAGTATGGCTCAAGAACCCGCTGGGTTTGGTCGATAGAGCCATCGTCAACGACAATAGTTTCAGAGTTGCTGTAGGTTTGGCTAAGGACGCTCTCAATTGCTTGAACAATGTAGCGATCGCAGTTATAGGTCGGGATCACCACGCTCACGAGCGGCATCCGTTGAGCAAGCTGACTAGCCATCTAATCACCCCAGCAGACGTTTTCGGGACAAGCATCGCCATAACTTTAGCTCATTCTCACCGCAAAATCCTGAAAGTAGGAACAAAAGCCTGTTTTGTTATATGTCAGGGTGCGATCGCCACCCCAAGATTCTCTGACAGCACTGAGCATGACAAAGGCAAACAAAACACTCAAGCAGGTTTTGGAAATTTACGGCATCAGTCAAAGTCGGCTGACTTTGGCTTCGGGCATTGATCGATCTACACTCTTTATGTGGCTGCATGAGCGGGAAGAACCTGCTCCAGAAACCATCGTTGAAATCGTTAAAGCTCTAAAGCAGATTAACCCTGATGCGGCTCAACAGTTCATCCAGCTTTATTTGAGCTAAACCATGAGTCTTGAACAGAATCTAGGATATTTCTTCTTTGATAAACGCTTGCTTAATCGGGCTTTGACTCGCAAAGCCTATGCGCTAGAGCAAAAGCAGAAGAATCAGATCTGTGAAGATCAGGAAATTTATCGGACGCTAGGAGATAGCGTTTTAAAAACAGTTTTAACGGAATTTTTGGTGCGCTCGGGCTGCAATACTAGACAGGAAATTACGACGAAAAGAATTGAGCTAGAACGGGAAGAAAATCTGGCTCAATTGGGTAGAAATTTAGAAATTGGGCTATTTATCAAACTGGGAATCGGTGAGAAGAAACTGCGGGCAGGTGAGCAACCCTATGTGTTAGCTGAAACGTTAGAGGCAATTCTTGGCGCGGTTTATTTAGACGGCGGATTTAGTAATGCTAGAGGTGTGATTAAGAAGTTATTTCAGAACGATTTTCCGGATGAGGATTGAAACCTGATTGATTGACAAAACTCTCAACGCGGGCGGTTAGAAACCGCGCCTAGAGAGACAAAACCCGCCTGCGCGGGTTAAAAGTCCTCTTAGAGTCTGCGAAGGCAGACTTTGCCCTGATAGCAGCGGTTTCAACCGCCAGCAAAAGATTTGTCAGTCAATCAGTCCTTGCCCTTTATACGAGCAGAGCGATCGCACTGTAACAAATTCACCTAAATAGGCTTCAACTCAGTCTCAAACGTTCATAAAGCCACCATCAACAACCAAATCTGCTGCGGTCATGTAAGAGGACTCATCACTAGCAAGAAAAACAACACCCGCAGCAATCTCCTCCGGTTTTCCGAGCCGACCTAGAGGCGCAGTCTGCTTCACATAGTTACCAAAGTTCTCCACTACTTCTGGTGGCGAGTTGCTCTGAAAGTTTGTGAGTACCAAGCCAGGGCTGATGGCATTGACTCGGATCTGACGGGATGCTAACTCAGCCGCTAAAGTTCGCGCCAACGATCGCACGGCTGCTTTTGTAGCAAAGTACACGCTGCCCATCGCCACGCCCTTTTCATTCACGGCTGACGCATTCAAAATGACGCTTGCCCCATCATTTAGTAGTTCAGCAAGCTTCTGCACGGTGAAAAATACACCTTTTACGTTGATGTCAAACTGGTTATCATAGAACCTCTCGTCAATCGCTGCGAGTGGAGCAAATAAACCAATGCCTGCATTCGCAAACAGAATATCGACCTGACCAAACTCAGCCTTAACACCTGCTGCTAATACGTCCAAGTCGAGCAAAGAGCGAACATCAGCACGAATCGGAATGACCGCTTCACCAAGTTTGCTGACAGCAGTTTGTAGACGTTCTTCGTTCTGCCCCGTGAGAATCACTCGCGCTCCTTCTGCAACAAACTGTTTGGCAGTTTCAAACCCAATTCCGGTCGTTCCTCCAGTGATTACGGCGGTTTTGTTCATTAAGCGTGTCATAGTTAATCCTCGTGGGTGATGAAACTTAGACCGAATGGTCTAAGTTAAGGCAAAAAAATTTAACTAGCTTTGAGCAGTGCCAGTGTTGCCTCTACAGTACTGTGTAGCAACATTTCGTCTTCTAAAACCCGACCAATTAAAGCCATGCCTTGAGTGGTACAAAGCAACAGACGAGCAAGGCTGCGGGAATCGATAGTTGCACTGATTTCACCTGCGTTTTGAGCATGAGCGATAACTGTGCAGTAGGCATCTTCCAACGTTTGGAGATGATGGCGCAAAATGGCTGCAATTTCTGCTTCGTCTGTATCGAAGTCAGCAATATTCGTGCCCAACATACAGCCTTGACTTTTGAGTAATGAATGTCGGTGCTGCAAATTTTTTAGGACTCGTTCTAGATTTGCCAGGGGTGAACCTGGAGCTAAAAGCTGATCTCGAATGGACTTCACCTCCGTTTGAGCATAGTGATCTAATGCCTTGAGAAAGAGCGATCGCTTGTTACCAAACGTATCGTAGAGACTCTTTTTACCGATACCCATATGTTCCAGCAGTTCGGAAAGGCTAGCTGCCTCATATCCTCGTGCCCAAAACACTTTCATTGCCTTTGCAAGGGCAACTTCAGGATCGAATTGTTTCTCAGGTCCTCTGCTCATGGCGGTATGCTAACATAACTTAAACCGAGCGGTCAAAGTTTTAAAGACAGCCCATGACCAATCTTGAAGTCATTATTGGAGATTTTAATGAACACGACAAATCTATTGAAAAACTTGGGTAAACCACTCTACGTTCAAGTGGGTTTTGACGGGGTATGGGAGACGGCACTGCACCTGCCTATGTTCACCCCATTGCAGGCTAAGGATAGGGCTGCTTTATACGCCTACCAAGGAACCGATGTGGCCTTTGAAGTGTTTTTTGAACATCCCTACGGAGAAGCTTTCGTAGGAATTCGACCTCAAATCAAGGCTTACGAACCTTTACCTGTAGAGCAACTTGTCATGGCTCT
Organism: Leptolyngbyaceae cyanobacterium SM1_4_3; assembly: GCA_012031415.1. GTDB lineage: Bacteria > Cyanobacteriota > Cyanobacteriia > Elainellales > Elainellaceae > JAAUTN01. The sequence goes on from JAAUTN010000095.1 coordinate 11,083, forward strand.
TACCCATCATCCACAACTCGACCTGTCAGTGGTCGCCAAACTGTTTAGTGAATACTTAGGTATTGCACAACCGCTCTTTGTCGGTCTACCTGAGCATATTGAAATGGGATTGGTCAATTTATGGAACTCCTTCGGGCAAGTTATACTATGGCACGGAAAAGCTGATGCCTATTCGATTAATCACCTAGCCAGCAATGACGCAAATCGCTACTTAAAACCACAGGAAAAGCCGATTGGACTCGAGTTTGCTTTCGCCAACCCGCACCATTGGTTAGCTGTGCCCGTCTCAAAGCAGACTCAGGATGGGCTACACCAGCTTGATTTAGAACGCTTGTCACAAATTTTCATAGCCCTTGCAGAGCATTCCTAAACAAGCCCCGATTGTGTTGGGTTCTGCGATGCTTCACCTAATCGCGGTATATCAGTGGTTTTAGGAATTTTGTCAGTCAACCAACCGAACAAACAGTTCATCCTGTAGTAGTTGCAGAATTTTCGCTAAAGTCAGGCTTGGATAAGTGAAAATAAATGGCTAGACAATCGCTTTGCCTAATTAACTCGAATGACTCCTGATAATCTGGAGGTTAGAACTGGTTTATCCATGCATAATTTATGGCTCGAATTAATCTGCTAGACACACGCACGACTAGTTTCGGCGACTTAATTGGTAATGGCAGGATTTATCGAGTCCCTCCTTTTCAGCGTGATTACTCCTGGAGTGAAGAGAATTGGGAAGATCTTTGGCAAGACATTTTGCTGCTTTATACTAATCCTGACTCCAGCCACTACATGGGAGCAATTGTTTTACAAAGCTCTAGCGATTCGGATAAAGAGTTTACCATCATTGATGGGCAGCAGCGATTGGCAACCCTCAGCATTGTGGCGATCGCTGCGATTGAAAAGATTCAAAAATTAGTGGAGCGTGAAGCGCAAAAGGAAGCTAATCAAGAACGGCAAGAAATTTTGAAGCGTACCTATCTCAGCGATAGAGATCCACGTTCTCTGCGTTATTCAAGCAAGATTCTCTTGAATGAAAACAACAATGATTTTTATCAAAGCAATCTGATTAATCTTAGAAAACCACTTAATATTAGATCTCTCTCAAAATCCAATCAATTGCTGTGGGAAGCTTTTCAATATTTTTCAAATCACTTAGAAGAACTTAGTGATGTCGTTCAGAGTGGAGAAAAACTAGCTGGATTTTTAACGGATACGGTGGCTCAAAGACTACTTTTTATTCAGATCAACGTTGAAGATGAGTTGAATGCCTATACAGTATTTGAGACGTTAAATGCTAGAGGAATAGAACTGAGTTCAACAGACTTACTGAAGAATTATTTGTTTTCTCTCTTTCAAGGGCCGGATGATTTACAGGAAGCTCAAAGGCAGTGGAGAAAAATTATCAACACAGTTCAGATGGAGAGATTCCCTGATTTTCTTCGCTATTATCTTAGCCTCAAGCAAATTCGGATAAGACGTGAAAGATTATTCAAAATAGTTCGAGAATCTGTAAAAGAGGGACAACAAGCATTTGAATTGCTGGATCAACTTGAGAATTACAGTAGTCTGTTCATAGCTCTTAGCAATTCCAATGATGAGTTTTGGCGTGATACTCCAGAAAATCGCTCCTATATTCGTGAACTTGAGCTATTTCGAGTTAAGCAGGCTTACCCAACTTTATTTGCTGCCTACGAAAGATTTTCTCCTGAGAGCTTTACTCGTTTACTAAAACTTGTCTGTGTACTATCTTTTCGCTATACCGTTGTTAGCAGTTTAAATCCCAATGACCTGGAAACTCTTTATAACAGGGTGGCGATTTCAATCACGAATGGCGAGATAACTAATCCCAAACAGGTGTTTGATAATCTTCGCTCGGTTTATGTTTCAGACGAGAAGCTTTTGCAAGACTTTTCCTTGCTTTCAGTTTCCACAAAAGGGCAGAAGAAGAAACTTGTCAGATATATTTTGTGCAAGCTTGAGGCAGATGCATCTAATGTAGAGGTCAATGAAGATAGCTTTTCTATCGAACATATTCTGCCAGAATCACCGAGTAGTGACTGGCGACAAAACTTCACGGATACCCAAATCGAAGAAATGGTGTATTGCATTGGCAACCTGACACTTTTAGAGCCTCATCTCAATCGTCAAGTAGGAAATGAAATTTATCCAGTTAAGCGAGAGGTTTATCAGCAGAGTGTGTATAGGCTGACGCAAAATATATTGGCTGAAGCATGGACTCCGAATACCCTGGCTACACGACAAAAATTTTTGGCGCAACGAGCCGTTCATATCTGGAAATCTGACTTTTCTCTATAAAATCCAATTCCTCGTACTCCTCGTTTCCAGGCTTTGCCTGGAAATGCTGCTTCAGAGGCTCTGCCTCCGCTAGCTGCAACTGGAGGCAGAGCCTCCAGACCTGCATTCCTGGCTAAAAGCCCGGAACGAGAAGGGTCGAGATTTTCCTTATCCAGAAGTAATCAAGAAGAGATAGGGGGTAAAGCTTGTGTCTTTAATTTCTGTGGGTTTGATGCCACTCTGCTGCTTTTTGCTGAATTTCCTGGAGTTCTGCGGCTGGCATTTTGTCGAGGTTTGCCAGGATGAAGTTCATTCTGCCCTGAGATTTCAGCTTTTCGCGGTGACGAGCGAGGAAATCCCAGTAGAAGAAGTTGAAAGGACAGGCTTTTTCACCCGTGCGATCGCCCGCTTTATAAACACATCCCTTACAGTAGTCACTCATTTTATTGATGTAATTTGCTGAGGCGGCGTAAGGCTTTGAGGCAAGAATACCGCCGTCAGCAAATAGCCCCATCCCGATCACATTGGTTTGCATCACCCAATCGTAAGCATCAATAAAAGCGGAATGAAACCAGTTTTCTACTTCCTGGGGCGACAGCCCAGCGATAAGTGAGAAGTTGCTCAGCACCATGAGCCGCTGAATGTGATGGGCATAGCCTAGATTTTCCACCTGTTTCAGCGATTGGTGTAAACAGTTCATATCGGTTTTGTCTGCGTCCCAGAAAAACTCTGGTAAAGGCTGAGTGTGACCAAACCAGTTGCGCTGCGAGTAGTCATCGTCTACATAGGTATACAGCCCGTGCATATATTCGCGCCAGCCCAAAACCTGACGGATAAAGCCTTCTGCGCTATTCAAATCCAGGTCATGCTGATAGTAGGCGCGTTCCGCAGCCCGAATCACTTCTAGCGGCTGCAATAAGCCTAGATTTAGATAAGGGGAAAGCAGCGCGTGCCACATGGTTTCCTCACCTGTTACCATTGCATCCTGGTAGGGTCCAAAGGTGGGCAGTCGTTCCTGGGTGAATACGTCGAGAACTTGCAGGGCTTGCTGGCGAGTTACACCCCAGCGAAAGGGTTCGATTTTGCCGTAGGTGGAAAACTTTTCGGACTTGACCCAATTGATCACGTCTTGGGTAATCGTGTCTGGCTCAAACCAAAGGGGAGTTGGGGTTTTGAGTTTACTCTTTGGAGGTTTGCGGTTTTGTTTGTCAAAGTTCCACTCGCCACCTGTAGGCTGACTGCCTTCCATCAACACCTGAAAGCGTTTGCGCCCTTCTCGATAAAAGAATTCCATCAATAGGTTTTTGCGCCCTTTTGCCCATTGTTTAAACTCTTGATCTGTCCAAAGAAAGTGATTGTTGGGGATAAAGGTGAGTTTGCAGGATAAATCTAAGGATTGAATCAGGTGAAGAAAGGGGCGATCGCTCGGCATCATTACCCGCAACTCAGTGATACCATTCGCCTTGACCCATTGATTTAACGGGGCTGCAAAATCGTCTGTACTTTCATAGGTAACTGACCAACCCGCCTGCTGCAATTCTGCGGCAAAGTGACGCATGGCTGACCAGACCAACACCAGTTTTTGCTGATGATAAGGACGTTGCTGTACCCAGTTGCGAGACTCGATCAGGATAACGGGCGATCGCTCCTTCTCCTCAACACAACTCTGTAATGCCGCCTGTTCCATCCAAAGCTGGTCGCCTAGTATCCAAATCCCCGTTGTCATGTTGAATGTATCACCGTCAGTACCTCTTGATTCTATCGCTGGATTTGTGCAGGTTAGGCTTGTTTGAGCAGGTGCCAGCACTGTTGAGCGATCGCCCAATCTTCCTCCGTATGAATCACCAGCACTCGCACTTTTGAGTCCACTGTCGCAATATCTTGATCAGCGGGAGATTGAGTGTTTTTCTCCGCGTCAATGTTCAAGCCTAGAAAGGAGAATCCTTCACAGGCAGCCGCCCGAATTGCAGCAGAGTTTTCGCCTACGCCAGCGGTAAAAATGAGTGCATCCACGCCACCTAAACTGGCTAGCATTGCGCCAATGGAGGAACGCAAGCGATGCACATAAATATCAAAGGCTAACTGAGCACGAGGGTTGCCCTGGGCGATCGCCTGGTCAATCTGGCGCATATCTGCCGATACACCAGAAACGCCCTTTAGCCCCGACTCTTTGTTTAACATTTGATCCAGTTGATCAATGGTGTAGCCTGCTTGACGCATCAGGTGAATCAAAATTCCCGGATCAACAGACCCAGAGCGACTGCCCATCATTAGGCCTTCGAGCGGCGTAAAACCCATTGTTGTATCTATGCTACATCCTGCTCGAATAGCGGCTAGAGAGCAACCGTTTCCCAGGTGACAGGTAATCAAGCGTAAGTCTTTAAGATCCCGCCCTAAAAGATAAGCTGCCCGTTCAGCGCAATATTGGTGACTGATGCCGTGAAAACCATAGCGACGAATTCCTTGTTCAAACCACTCGTAGGGAATTGGATATGTTGCCGCAGCAGCAGGCATCTGAGCGTGAAACGCCGTGTCAAAGACAGCAACCTGAGGAATTTGAGTTCCCAGGGTTTGCTCGATCGCCTCAATGCCCTCCAGGTTAGCCGGATTGTGAGCAGGCGCGAGGGGAATGAGTTGGGCGATCGCCTCTCTTACTTGCTGGTTGATTAACACGCTCTGCTGGTATTCCTGCCCACCATGCACGACTCGATGCCCCACTGCATCAATTTCTGAAGGTTGATCAATTACTTGAGTTGAACCGCTCCAAAGGGTGTTGAGCAGATAGGCGATCGCAGCCGCCCGATCTGCCGAAATTTCTGCCTGCACGGTTTCCCCTTTGACCGTTTTGACTTCGATTTCTGCAAACTCTGAGTGATGAGTCCAATCTACTTTTGCTTCCCAAAGTGGTAATGGAGAGTGATTGGGCAACACGTCATCAGCAATTTCGTATAAACAGCTTTTTTGACTACTTGACCCAGCATTGAGAACCAAGATTTTCATCATCGCTAAACTCAACTCCACAACAGAAACATTAGATCTACCTTTGGGAAGAGAGCATTTGCAGTTCAACCCAACTCATGAAAGACGTACTGGTTCTGTCTTTTGAAATACAAATGAGGTTTAGACGCTAAATCTGGATGACTTTTACCAGCTAGCAAGGTCTGAGTGAGGGGTTAAAGCGGTCGGATTGCAGTGCAAGTGGAATCAAGGGCAATATACAGGGATGCGAACGGCGATGTCTAGTCACTATAGAATAGTTGAAAATACTTCAAGTCCAAAAATGAGTTTGGCGGAGGTTTCTGATAGACAAACACCTGTAATGATGTAGAAATACCAGTGCAATATCACTTCGCCTATCGCCCCTATTGTCGTCGTTTTCGGCAACCGTTACACACGAGTCATGGTTTGTGGAGCGATCGCCAGGGGATCTTACTCCAACTCACCGACTCTGAAGGGCGAGTTGGCAAGGGTGAAATTGCTCCCATTGAATGGTTTGGCAGTGAGAGCTTCGACCAGGCGTTTAGGTTTTGCCAGCAGCTACCTGAGCAAATTACCTCAGACACCATTTCTTCGATCTCTGACTCTCTGCCAGCCTGTCAGTTTGGCTTTGAGTCTGCCTGGGAGAGTATCGGTGAAGACGATTCTGCAAAACTCACTTATCCTCTCACTTACAGCAGTCTTTTACCTGCGGGAGAAGTGGCCCTCTCTGTGTGGAAGCCTCTCTGGAGCCAGGGAAGTCGCACCTTCAAATGGAAAATCGGTGTAGCGCCCCTAGCAGAAGAATTGCAGATATTTGCTCAGCTTAAACAAACTTTACCCCCAGCGGCACAATTGCGGCTGGATGCAAATGCAGGACTGACCTGGCAGGAAGCCTGCACCTGGTTAGAGACGGCTGACCTCCACGGAATTGAGTTTTTGGAGCAGCCTTTACCCACTAACCAGTTTGACCAAATGCTTGAGTTGAGCGATCGCTTTCAAACCCCGATTGCCCTGGACGAATCGGTTGCCACGCTTCAACAAATGCAGCAGTGCCATCAGCAGGGTTGGCGTGGAATTTTCGTGGTGAAGGCGGCGATCGCAGGTTCTCCACATCGTCTGCGTGAGTTTTGTCAAACCTACCAGCCAGATATAGTCTGGTCATCGGTATTTGAGACGGCGATCGCCCGCCACTTCATCGAAACCCGATTAATGGCTGCTCTGCCGCCCGCTAGAGCCGCTGGGTTTGGTATCAGCCATTGGTTTTTGGATGAGGTGCAGCAATATCATTAAGTCAGCGATCGCCCATTCATCTCAGAACCAATAGACAACAGCACCGGAACCGTTTCGCTAGCCCAGAAATTGGGCGTGATGTAAGTTTTTGCCTTCTCAACTCCGTGAATGATTTCTAGTGCCTGGGTGTGGACGGCTGTGGGTGAGAAGGTAACTGCCGCCATTCCGAGGGGCAGTTCTTTCGCCAGGGCTTGCGTGAGTCCTTCAATCGCCCATTTGCTAGCACAGAAGAGAGCCGCCTGGGGAGCCGCTATTCGTCCCCATTTTGCGCTGATGTTAATGATAGTGCCCCGCTGCTGGGCTACCATCATCGGCACTAAATGCCGAATCACATGAATGACTCCCTTTACGTTGACATCTAAGATACGGTCAACAGTGGAAGCTGGAATTTCCCACAGTGATGCTAGTGGATGCATCACCCCTGCATTGTTGATGAGTAAATCTGGAGCCGAATGATCAGCTTCAATTTCGTCAGCCCATGCCTTGACCTGACTATCATGCATCACATCGACACATTTAAAGTAATGTTCTGGAAACTGTTGCTGGAGCTGGGCGATCGCCTCACAATCTACATCACACCCCATAACCTGATGCCCCAGAGCAATGAATTCTTGGGTCATGGCTCGCCCCAGTCCGTGAGCAACGCCCGTGATCACAATATGTTTAGTCATTTCACCTGAATCATCAATCGGCTTAGGCATAGCGAAACTCAACGTTCATAGGCATTTGCCTGTTTGCGAAACATCGCTTGAAAAAATTCAGCGTAAAACGCTCCATACCCATTATTCAAGAATTTGATTCGAGGAGATAGCTGGTGATGAAAAGTCGAAAGCTGCTCAATAGGAACTGCGGGGTTATAGTGATGCTCTACGTGCCAGCAGTTACCGTTGGTAAACCATTCCATAAATCGGCTGGGCAAAATGGTTCGAGTGTTCTCAAGACAGTCTGATTGAGTATGAGTGCAGCCCCAGTGTTCAGGGAGTTCAACTAAGGCATGAATAGGACTGGCAAATATCAGCGGCAGCAGCCAAATTTGAGCAAATGCTGTGGTTTTGAACGCGAAGGAGAGAATTAGGGCGATCGCCAAAACCCCTGCAAAGCCTCGGTATCCATCCATAATCTGATTCAGGAGATGAGTAGGTAAGTGAGTTCCTGCTTTGCCTAAATCCTGCTTCATCCGATCTCGTTTGCCCAAGCAGGCTAGCCCAATGCGGTTCAATACATATTTGTAGTGGTCAACCATTGAGAGATGGAGAAGCAGCCCAGCAGGAGAGTGGAGACGGTCAAAATCGTAGGCAAAAGATTCCTCATCTTCCGCTGTGCCAACCATCCGATGATGATAGCCATGAGCGGTCATGTAACGTGAAAACTCAACTAGCATGGGAAGTCCCAGCAAAAATCCCATAGTCCGCTGTAGTGAAGGATTGAAATGTTTTTGATGAATCAGTTCGTGTTCAAGCTCTATTCCGTGAGCAAACATGGCTCCTAATAGACAGGCAGGCAGCACTTTCCAGAAAGATGGAGCCAGTAAGGTGGCGATCGCAAACACCGACACAAGCGCAGCATAAACCGTGAGCTTCCAGAGGAAGTTCGCAGCACCAGATTGAGTTCTCATTGGGAAGTTCCTTATTGCTTTTACAGAGATTGCGGCTGAGCAGGGTGGACAAAACTTACGCAAAGATTTAAATCAATGCTTCGCACGGTTGAGCATTTAGATGAGTTTGCAGATACGGCTCTAAGTACCGATATCGCGGCATCAAATCTCCCTGATGAGTCACAGTAGCCTTGTACAGTTCTGGAGGAAGCTGTGCGGACAAATCAGCCTGATGCAAATCAGCCTTCACCAGGGCTGGAATGAAGTCCCGCAACATTGTACTAAAGGCGATCGAAGCATCTCTAGGAAGCCCTGCGGATAGGTTGTCAACTGCCATTACAGTGACAGTATCTTCTCCAAACGCATTACTCACTGAGCCATCAATCGGGTTGTAGTCAAAGATAGGATGATAGAGATCGCCAGATGTCACCGTACACGCAACGCTGCCATCAGGCGGGTCGCAGCTCAAATCACCTACAACCTGAAGCCGTCTTGCACCTCGCAGCCATGCCTCAGCAAAGGCATCATTGGGCAAAATGCGCGGATACTGCGGGGCATAAAACACGCAGTTCAACAATACCGAAATGTAAGGTAACAAGTCGGGCAAAATGCTGTGATAGTGGCTGGGATGAGCAGCATAGTCTTGAACATCAAACTGGTGAAGTGAGTTTCTCAACAGATCTGATTTCTGCAATAGACACTTAAACAGCGTTCCTGGTGAATAGTTTCTTGATCGAAACAGGTCAGCAAGCTGCGTCGGCAGAACTTCCTGTGTCGGCAAGCAATCAAAAATTTCTAGCGCCCCCTGCCCAACGTTGCCAAGTCCGGCAAAGCCAAAAACGAGCGGATAATCAGTGATTCCTAGCTGTTCAGGGTGCTGTTGAAGGATCGCGCCGAGAGCTTTGAGGTGCTGCACAGCATCCGCTAAATCCACATACTCATAAAACTGGTTTTAGCTCATTAAAAAATGCACGATTTGCCCTGAGTAGTGAGGCGTTGTCCAAAGGCTCT
>JAAUTN010000477.1 GCA_012031415.1 Leptolyngbyaceae cyanobacterium SM1_4_3
CCAACGCCAGGTAGACGTTTGCCAGCGTTTGCGCTTCTACCCCTGAGAGGCATCGACGACCAGCAAGGCCCCTTCACAGGCAGCAAGCGATCGCGACACCTCATAGGAAAAGTCAACGTGCCCTGGCGTATCAATCAGATTGAGAACGTATTGTTGCCCATCCCGTGCGGTGTAGTTCATGCGGGCGGCTTGCAGCTTGATAGTAATGCCCCGCTCTCTCTCCAACTCCATGTTGTCGAGAAACTGCTGCTTCATCTCGCGATCGCTCACGGTGCCAGTTACCTGAAGCAGACGGTCTGCCAGGGTAGACTTACCGTGATCAATGTGGGCAATGATAGAAAAGTTACGGATACGCGAGACGGGTACGTCAGTCATAGACCTCAGCAAACGAGCAAAAATTAAGAGTAATAGCTAGATTAGGCTGCCGTTTAGATTTGAGACAAGCGCCTGCTTTTAATCCTGCAAGACAGATACGGGGATTTGACCTAGATGATTAACCCAATATTCGCCTGCAAAGCTTGCGCTGATCTTGCCTGGTAACAAAGTTACTTAAAGTATTGTAATGCTTCCGTCTCAATCAAGCATACTTTAGCTTTTCGATAGGTAGGGGGGCGTAAACCTGCATCGGACTTACGCAGGTAGAATGTAAAACCAGGCGATCGCCATGCTAACAAAGGAGTTTAAGCCCCTTGTTCCACAGCGGAATGCGTAAGTGACTACAGCTATATCTAAGGTTTCCATCTGACATAGAAGGTAACAAAGGCGAAGCAGAGTCAGCTACTGACCTCCTACTTCTCTCTGACAGGGGTAAGATTGTGATATGGACGACTTCATTTAAGTTTATAAAATCAGCAATTCCGTACCTGATTTGTAGTTTTGCCGAAGAGGGCAACGTAGAATAGCGAGTTAGTGGAACTTGAAGTGTCCTGTGTTAAAAGAGGATTTCCTTTATTTTATGAATGAACCTGCTGCCAATGCTGAGCAGTTATCTGACAAAGTAAAGCTCTCAATCCAGATGGATGCCGAACTGTTTGACCAGATCAGCCATTTGACTAACGACCCCAGTAAAGTGATTGAGGTCGCTGTCAGGCAATGGCTGCGCGGCGGTGCGCGGCGAGACGATGACCTGACTCGGACGCTACAGCGTAATCCGCCTATTCCACCGCGCGGCGAGTGGAACGATTGAACGTGGTGTAGATTGACTTCAACTAGATTGACCTCAAATCAACCTGCCTTTGTGGGAGGGTTAACTTAATTAATTACTAGAAATTACTAGAATTGATTAACAAAGTGGGTGACACTTCTCTAAATGCGAGTAAATTGGGTGAGGGCGAAAATCGGACTTCCGTTTCAAAGCCTTGATTGGGTACACAGGCATCTACTAGCTGCATCTATCCTCAGTAATTCAGGCAAATGTTTAATCTTTACATTTTGTAGTTTCCAGTTCTGCGCTGATGGCTCCGCACAGTGATTCTATGCTTCCCCTGACTGAGTCTACAGACTTGATGACTGGCGAAAAGTATGACGGCTGCTTACATACTCCTGGCGTTGACCTGGTTTTTACTCAGGATGTTACAGGTCAGTATTTGTCATTTTATTGGCGAGATGCATCGCAATACCATTTGGATCTGAGCCAGGTTGTTGGGCACCGAATTGGTGAAGCTTTCAGCCCAGTGGCGATCGCCCCCTATCTCAGCCGAGTGCGTCACGTCCTGGAAAGCCTGACCCCCGAAAAATTTAGCTATCCGTTCCGTTGCGCCAGTCAATATTTCATATTTGACTTAACCATCAGCCCACTTTTGCTGCCTCACGGCACTGCAACTAGCGCTATCGTGACTGGGCGTTTGCTCCACCCTTGCCCAGAGAGTCAGGCATTGGAGCTAGTTAATTCTTTCGTTCATCCCGTCGCAGTTGCTAACCCAGAACGATATCAAAAACTGCTAACTCAGGTTGCCTGGAATGTCCGCCGCACTCTTGACCTGCAACTGATCTGGCAGCAGACCGTAAGCGGCTTGGGGGAAGCACTTGCCGTAAGTCGATGCCTGGTTTGCTCCTATCAACCGCTCGACACTGAGATAGAAGTTGTTGCAGAATACTGCCAACCTGATGTTGAATCTATGCTGGGTTCAACGCTACATCTGACAGAAGACCTTCATCTCGGTCAGGCTCTAGCAACGCTAAAGCCAGTTTTTTTGACCTGCACCGATCAGTCAAGCCAGCAAAAATGTTCAGTCCTGGCGGTTGCAACTTGCTATAAAGACCAGCCAAACGGTCTAATCATCCTGCATCAGCTTGACCAAAATCGAGCTTTGAGTGAAGTAGAAATCAGGCTGGTACAAGAGCTTGCCGATCAGGTTGGTACCGATATTGCCCACGCCACTCTATTTGCAGAGAGCCAAACGCTTGCGGTTGAGCTTCAGGAAGCAAACGCCAGACTGCTGCAAAAGCATCGAGAACTGGAAGAAGCCCGCCATCAGGCAGAAGAAGCCTCTCGGCTGAAAAGCGAATTTTTAGCCAATACTTCTCACGAATTGCGGACTCCACTAAATGGCATGATTGGTTTCTTGAAGCTAATCATGGACGGTATGGCTGACGACCCAGCCGAACAAAGCGAATTCATTGAAGAGGCTTACCATTCGGCAGTTCATCTGCTCAGTATCATCAACGACATTCTCGATATTGCCAAGATTGAAGCAGGCAAAATGGAGCTAGACCTGAACCCGGTCAAGCTCGACGACTTGCTCAATGACGTAGAAAATTTCACGCGAACCCAGGCTCAACAGAAGAACCTGAGCTTTGAGATTCGCACTCCGGCAACCCGGGATGAAGTGGTATTGATGGGCAACTATCAGCGGTTGTTGCAGGTGATGCTCAACCTGGTTGGCAATGCGATTAAATTTACCCATCAAGGCGGCGTGACGATTAGCGCTGAGGTCATCCACAAGAAAGTTGTGGTTCAAAACCAGGAAAAACCTGGCATGGTCAAAATTAGCGTTGCTGACACGGGTATTGGCGTTTCGTTGGAAAAGCAGGACAAGCTGTTTCAATCTTTCAGCCAGTTGGATGGCTCTCGCACTCGTCAGTATGGCGGAACGGGTCTAGGGTTGGCGATTTCTCAGAAGCTGGTAGAAGCGATGAGCGGCGTGGTGAATTTTTACAGCATGGGGGAAGGGTTAGGTTCTACCGTTACGTTTACGGTGCCGCTCTATCAAGATCCTGTGATGACCTCTGCTCAGATGGGTAATGCGGCTGACTTATTGCTCTAGCAATAACAGAATGTTGCAGGCGTTGCTAATTTTGGGGCGTGAATTTGGCTGACATCAGTGCCTTCACGCTTGAACTTATACCTGAGTTAGGTTGTTCATTCAACCAAAGCGCTATAGTGAGGGGTTGCACGGCAGTTTAGAGTGTGTCACAGTTTAGCCATGACTATGGGAAAGCGAACACAGGCAGCAGAGCTAGAGGTCCGGCTCCTGCGAGAAGGAATTATTGAATCAAGGCACCACGTTCATGCCGTGGTGTGTGATGACCGGGGGCGAGTTTTGTCAGTAGCAGGCAACTCGGAGACGGCTGCTTTTGTGCGCTCGGCGTTGAAACCTTTTCAAGCTCTAGCGGTAACGACGACGGGCACGATGGAGCGCTATGGACTGAGCGATCGCGACCTGGCAATTATCTGTAGTTCTCACAAGGGCACCATTGAGCAGGCTAGACAGGTATTTAATATTCTCTGGCGCTGTGACGTTGATCCGACAATGCTGCAATGTCCGATTCCTGAAGGAAAGCACAGCCCTTTGCAACATAACTGCTCCGGGAAACACGCTGGAATGCTAGCGGTTTGTCAGCAGCGCAACTGGTCACTAAACAGCTATCTTCAGCGCAATCATCCAGTTCAGCGGTTGATTTTGGGGAAAGTTGCTGACTCGCTGCGAATGCCCGCCGAAGAATTTATCAGCGCTCACGATGATTGTGGTGCACCTACCTATTTTATGCAGCTAGGGCAGATGGCTATTTTGTATGCTCTGCTTGCTTCGGGAGACAACTTGGATATGGAGCGCATCGTCCGAGCGATGACCCATCATCCGGCGATGGTGGCGGGGGATGGAGAGTTTGATACGGAGTTGATGCGTCTATCAGAAGGGGAACTGGTGAGTAAGTCTGGTTCTGAAGGAATCCAGTGTATTTCCAGGCTGGGCGAAGGATTGGGGTTAGCCATTAAAGTGATGGACGGGGCAAAGCGGGCCAAATATGCGGTGGCAATCCACATTTTGAAGCAGATGGGCTGGATCAGTCCGGCGATCGCCGAAACCCTTTCAGAGACCTATATGAGCCTGGGCAACTTTAAGCGATTAGATGTTGTCGGCGAACTTTCTTTGCTCTAATCCTGCAAAAAGCACGCCACACTTGCAAAAAGCCTGCTATACTTGAAAAGGCGATGCGGGGTAGAGCAGCCTGGTAGCTCGTCGGGCTCATAACCCGAAGGTCAGTGGTTCAAATCCGCTCCCCGCCACCAAGTTAGCTAAAGCCCTGCGATTAAAAGATTGCAGGGCTTTCGCGTATGAAAAATCGTAGCGATTCTAACTATTTCATCCAGAAGCAGGACTTCGACTCAGTAGAATGAAAGTACTAGTGAAGGCACAGGATTGAGAAGGTCAAAATTTTAAAGAATTTTAAGCTGCGGAAACCCATTTTGGTAGGGGGATTAGGGTTGACGGCTGGGGTCTGGCTATTGCATGGCATCCACCCAGGAATTGCTGATTTTA